>NZ_JARUJP010000025.1:0-44255 GCF_033659955.1 Clostridium tanneri | reverse complement strand
CAAAAAGCCTGTAAACATTCATGTTTACAGGCTTTTTTATTGTTTACGATAAATCACAATCAGACAAGATAAGTGAAGTCTGCTAATAATATAGTTTTACCCCGTACTTTTAAAAAGTACGGGGTTTTTAATTAACTTAATCCATGAAAAGTCATGGTTTTTTTTACTGCATTGATTTTAAACAATATGAAAGATAATAACTGAATAACCTATCTTCTTAATCTCAATGCTCAAAAATTATACAGTGATTAAAAAATGAACAGTTATAATAAAGGTATTTTGCTCAAAAAATTAGCAATCAATGTTAATAAAAAAACAATATTACATAAAATGGCATATCCCAGTTAATGGCATAAGACTTGCTATATATTTTAATGTATACAACTATTTTACAAATTAAATAGACTTACAAAGGGGGAGTGGGTTGTGAGGTTACTACCTGTTCAGGAAGCAGTGGGAATGGTACTTGGGCATGATATGACTGAAATAATTCCTGGGGAGCACAAAAAAGTCGCATTTAAAAAAGGACATATAATAACTGAGGAGGAGATTCCGAGATTTTTAAATATGGGAAAAGAACACATATTTATTATGGAATTTAATGAAGGAGACTTGCATGAAAACGATGCCGCAATAAGAATGGCAAAGGCAGCAGCTGGAAAGGGAGTAACTTTTTCTGAGCCTAAGGAAGGAAAAGTAAGTCTATTATCAAAGTACCCAGGTTTATTAAAGGTAAACTATAGGGCTTTGGATGATATAAATAGTGTTGATGATATAATGTTTGCCACATTGCATACCAATCAATTAGTAGAAGGAAACACAGTTATTGCAGGAACTAGAATTATACCATTAGTAACAAAAGAGGAAAAAATTAAAAGTATAGAAAGAATTTGCAGCGATAAGTATCCTATAGTGCAGGTATTACCTTTACAAAACAAGAAGGTTGGAATTGTTACAACTGGAAACGAAGTATTTTACAAAAGAATTGAAGATAAGTTTGGACCAGTAATACGTAGTAAGTTTGATAAATTAGGATGTACTGTAGAAAAACAGGTATTTGCAAAGGATGATTCAGAGTACATTGCCGCGTCTATTAAATCTCTTATAGAAGAGGGAGTGGAGCTAATAACTGTTACAGGAGGAATGTCTGTAGATCCAGATGACGTAACTCCTCTAGGAATTAAAAAGGCAGGTGCAGATATTGTCTCTTATGGTGCACCAACTTTGCCAGGTGCAATGTTTTTGCTGAGCTATATAAATGATATTCCTGTTCTTGGTTTACCAGGTTGTGTTATGTACAATAAAATAACGATTTTTGATTTAGTAATACCAAGACTATTAGCAGGAGAAAAAGTAACTAAGAATGATATTGTAAAATTTGGACATGGGGGAATGTGTTTACAATGCAAAGAGTGCAGGTATCCAAACTGCAGCTTTGGAAAAGGGGGATTATATTAATTTTTTAATATAATATATTTTTATTTATCCTTGAAAGGAGACAGGTATATGATAAAAAAGAATTTAACTATTAATGGGGTTCAAAGAACTGTTATTGCAGAAGCAGAGGGGCTTTTATCTGATGTTTTAAGAAAACAATTACTTTTAACAGGTACTAAGGTAGGTTGTGGAAAAGGAGAATGTGGAGCTTGTTCTGTAATTTTAAATGGCAAGGTTGTAAGATCTTGCATAACTAGAATGAAAAGAGTTCCTGATGAAGCAGAAATTATAACTATAGAAGGAGTTGGAGACCAAAAACATCTTCATCCATTACAACTAGCTTGGATGATACATGGTGCAGCACAATGCGGTTTCTGTACACCTGGATTTATAGTTTCAGCTAAAGCACTACTTGAAAGTAATAACAATCCAACAAGAGATGATGTTAGAGCTTGGTTCCAGAAAAATAGAAATCTATGTAGATGTACAGGATATAAGCCATTAGTTGATGCAGTTATGGAAGCAGCAAGGTTAATCCGTGGAGAAGTAACAAAAGAAGAATTATGGAGTAAGCTTCCAAAGGGAGAAAGTCTTTTAGGTTCAAAGGCTATACGTCCTTCTGCACTAGCAAAAGTAACAGGAACTTGGGATTTTGGAGCAGATTTAGGATTAAGACTTCCAGAAAATACATTACACATTAAATTAGTACAAGCAACAGTATCTCATGCAAATATATTATCTATAGATACTTCAGAAGCAGAAAAAATGCCTGGTGTTTATAGAGTTCTAACATATAAGGATGTACCGGGAACTAATAGAATAAATGGATTGGCTTTCCCATCTAATAAAGGAGATGGACTAGAAAGACCAATATTAAATGATAAAAAGGTATTCCAATTTGGTGATGCTATAGCTATGGTTCTTGCTGATACACCATGTCAAGCAGAAGCAGCAGCAGCAAAAGTTAAAGTGGAATTAGAAGAATTACCAGCGTACATGAGTGCTCCAGCAGCTATGGCTGAAGATGCTATAGAAATTCATCCTGGAACACCAAATATTTATTTTGAATGTTCTACTATAAAAGGTGAAGATACAAAACCTTTAATGGATTCATTAGAATATGTAGTTGAAGATGATTCATATGTAGGAAGACAACCACACCTTCCACTAGAACCAGATGTTGGATTTGCTTATTTTAACGAAGATGGGAAATTAGTTATACATTCAAAGAGTGTAGCACTTCATTTCCATGCTCTTATGGTAGCAGATGGTATAGGAGTTCCTCTAGAGGACGTAATAATAGTTCAAAATCCTACAGGTGGTACTTTCGGATATAAATTTAGTCCAACTATGGAAGGTCTTCTTGGGGTAGCAGCATTAGTAACAAAGAGACCAGTATTCTTGGAATTCAATATGTATCAACAAATAACTTATACTGGAAAGAGATCTCCTTTCTTTATGCATCTTAAGTTAGGTGCTGACAAGAGCGGAAAATTCACTGCATTAGAAACTGACTGGTCTGTTGACCACGGCCCATATTGTGAATTTGGTGACCTTGTAACTACTAGAGGTTCACAATTTATGGGTGCAGGATATAACATTCCAAATATAAGAGGAAACGGAAGAACAGTTGCTACAAACCATGCTTGGGGTTCAGCATTCAGGGGATATGGTTCACCACAGAGTTTATTTGCTTCAGAAGTTTTAGTTGATAAACTAGCTAAGAGGATGGGTGTAGATCCTCTTGAATTGAGATATATGAATGTTTACAGAGAGGGCGATAAAACTCCTACTGGCTGTGATCCAGACGTAATCTGCTTACCAAGTATGATTGAAAAATTACGTCCACTATATAAGACAGCTAAGCAAAATGCTGCAGAGAAGAATGCTAAGGGCGGAGATAAAAAATATGGAGTAGGAACTTCCTTATTAATCTATGGTTGTGGTCTTGATGGTCCAGATACCTCACATGCATGGGCAGAGTTAACTAAAGCAGGAGTTACTGTAGGAAACTCTTGGGAAGACCATGGTCAAGGAGCTGACATGGGAACTTTAACTATAGCTCATGAAACTTTAAAACCAATAGGAATAGCTCCAGAGAAAATAAAATTAGTTATGAATGATATGGAGAAAACTCCTAATAGCGGTCCTGCAGGCGGAAGCCGTTCTAACGTTGTAACTGGTAATGCTACTAGAGTTGCTTGTGAGAATCTACTAGCAGCTATGAAAAAAGCTGATGGCACTTACATGACTTATGATGAAATGGTAGCTGCAGGTAAAGATTTAAAATATGCTGGATCATGGACAGCACCTTGTAATGCTCCAGATCCAAAAGATGGTCAAGGAAACCCATTCCCAACTTATATGTATGGTGTTCTTATGTCAGAGGTAGAAGTAGATACTACTACAGGAAAGACTAATATAGATAAGCTTACTTTAATAGCAGATCTAGGAACTATAGTTAACAAGCTTGTAGTTGATGGTCAAATGTATGGTGGATTAGTTCAAGGTATTGGATTAGCCTTAAGTGAAGACTTTGAAGACTTGAAGAAACACACTACACTTACCGGATGTGGAATTCCACAAATCAAGGATGTACCTGACAATATAGAAATAATTTATCAAGAAACTAAGAGACCAAACGGTCCATATGGTGCTTCAGGTGCAGGTGAAATGCCATTATCAGCACCTCATGCTTCTATAATTAATGCAATTTATGATGCCTGTGGAGTACAAATTACTGAGTTACCAGCTTTACCAGAAAAGGTTTTAGCAGCACTTAAAAAATAGCATAAAATTATAGTTCATAATTAAGTAACTATATTATTTCAGTACTAGAGAGTGAGAATTCTATTCTCACTCTCTAAGTTCCATAATAAATAATATCTCATCATAAAGAGGTGGAAAATGGATTTAGAAAAATTGTTGAGTAAAGAGAAGCTATGTATAACAGATAAACCATCTCCATGTATAGCACAGTGCCCTATACATGTGGATATAAAGACCTTTATTGCAGAAGTAAGCGAAGGAAATCTTAAAAAGGCCTATAAAACCTTAGCAAAAAGAGTACCTATTCCAAGGGTTATATGCAACATCTGTGATCATCCCTGTGAAGAGGTTTGTATCAGAAAAGATTTGGGCGGTGCTATATCTATAGGTGCACTTGAAAAAGCAGTAATAAAGCACGGTTATGGAACTCCAAAAAAAGAATTTTCCATACCTAAAAATGGTAAGACTGTTGCAGTAGTAGGTGGAGGAATAAGTGGTCTTACTGTTGCCTTAGATTTAGATAAGAAAGGCTATGCTGTGACTATATTTGAAGAAAAAGCAGAAATAGGTGGAAGGATGTGGAATTTTCAATTACCACCAGAGCTTCTTAGGGAGGAGCTTGAGCATATCAAAAAAGGAAAAATATCCATAAGGTTTAATAGTAAAGTAGGAGAAGAAGAACTCCAAAAAATATCAAAGGACTATGATGCGGTCTGCATAGATACAGGAGAATGGCATCAGGATTTGGAGATTAGTGATTCCACATTTCAGACTAAAATACCAGGGGTATTTGCAGGAGGAACTTTAGTAAACAAAAATGATTCAGTTATATATTCTATATCTGCAGGAAGAAGAGCAGCTGTATCTGTAGACAGGTATATTCAAAAAATATCTATGACTGCATCAAGGGAAAATGAAGGTTCCTATACTACGCCTCTTACTTTAAACACGGAGAATATTGAAAAAATATTGCCTATAAACAGAAGTGATAAAGGTGAATACAGTGAACAGGAAGCAGTTTTAGAGGCAAAGAGATGCATTAGATGTCAATGCCTTGAATGTGTTAATTCATGTGTACACCTAAAAAAATTCAAAATGACTCCTAAGAGCTATATAAGAAGCATAAATCATAATGAAGCTATTATATTGGGAGATCACCATGCAAATAAAATGATTAACTCCTGTAGCTTATGTGGTTTATGTGGTGAAGTTTGTCCTTCAAAGCTTAACATGAGGGATATAATTATAGAAACCCGTCAAAGTATGGTAGAAAAAGAAAAAATGCCTCCTTCCGCCCATGATTTTGCCTTGAAAGATATGGAATTTAGTAATAGTGATAAATTTACTCTATTAAAACACCAGCCTGGTTTTGAACGCAGCAGCCACCTATTCTTTCCAGGATGTCAGCTAAGTGCCTCCTCCCCAGAGTATATTTCTAAAATATATAGTTACTTGACTACAAAGATTAAAGATGGAGTAGGTATTATGCTAGGCTGTTGTGGTGCACCAGCAGAATGGTCAGGTCGCAAACAAGAGTTTGAGGCTAGCATTAAAAATACTATTGAAAAGTGGGAGAGTATGGGTAAGCCTTCTTTAATTCTAGCTTGTTCAACCTGCTCTAATATATTCAGAACCTATATACCAGAAATAAATTGTGTTTCACTGTGGGAGTTTATGGATAAGAGTGGAATACCACAGGAAAATAGTAGACATGAGTATAAAACCTTAAGTATACATGATGCTTGCACTACGAGATATGATAGCACACTTCAAGATAGTGTTAGAAAAATCATAAAGAAATTAGGGCATTCTGTTAAGGAGCTTAAATTCTCAAGAGAAAAAACTAAGTGCTGTGGCTATGGGGGTCTTATTTATTATGCTAATAAAGAACAGTCAAAGGAATTCATAAAAGATAGAATAAATGAAGCAGAGGAAGATTATGTAGTTTATTGTTCAATGTGCAGAGATTTATTTTCATTAGAGGGAAAGAGAGCTTTTCATATTTTAGATTTAATTTATGGTGAGGACTTAGAAAAGTTAGGAGAAAGAAAAGGTCCTAAGTTATGGGAAAGAAGATTAAATAGGACTAAGGTTAAAGAAGAATTATTAAAGCTTTACGGTGAAAGCATTCACCATGGTGGAGAAATAGCAGCAAATATTATTTTGTCAGAGTCTATAGAAGAAAAGATGGAAGATAAATTAATTCTTTTACAGGATGTGGAAAAGGTTATAAAGAATGCTGAAAGTAATGTAGAGAAATTTGTAAATCCTAACAATGGTCATTTTTTAGCTAGAAAAAGATTGGCAAATGTGACCTATTGGGTTGAGTATGAATATGAACAAGAAAAATATCTTGTTCACAATGTTTATAGTCATAGAATGGAAGTTTTGGAGGGCTAAAATATGAATACTAAAAGTGAAGAGCAAGTGCCTTGGATTTGTTTTAATTGTGGTATAAATCTACAGCTTAGAAAAACAAATGTAACTTATCTTGGAGGAAACTTTGAAGTGGAACTAATGAAATGTCCTAAATGCGGTATGGTACTTATAACAGAAGAGTTAGCGGCAGGTAAAATGCTGGAAGTGGAAAAGGGACTGGAGGACAAATAATTATGGTCAGTTGCAATGCTTATGAAAGTAGGGCTATGAGGGAAGCTCTAGGAACTACCTTGAGACCAGGGGGATTTTGTTTAACCGATGAGGCTGTAGAATTTTGTAAGTTTAAAAAGGGAGATAAGCTATTAGATATAGGCTGTGGAATGGGAGCTACTGTAGAGTATTTATGGGACAGGTATGAATTAGAGGCTGTCGGTATAGATCCCTCAAGAAAATTAATAGAAATAGGAAAAAAGAGAAATAAAAAACTTAATTTAGTAGAGGGAAGGGGAGAATCTTTAGACTTTGAAAAAAGCAGTATGAAAGGGATTTTTGCAGAGTGTACATTATCTCTTATGGAGGACAGAAATAAAGTTATTTCTGAAGCCTATAGAGTTTTAGCGAAAGATGGGTATTTTATTGCTACAGATGTGTATGCCAAGAATCCACAATTTATTCACGAATTAAAAGATTTTTACTTTAATAGCTGTATGAGAGGGCTTCATGATTTAGAGGAATTAAAAGAGGAGTTTATAAGACAGGGATTTAAAATAGCCCTCTGCAAAGATTGTTCAGATTTATTAAAGCAATTGATGGTAAAAATTATTTTTACGTATGGTTATATGAATATATTTTGGCGTAACAGTACTGAATGCAGTATAAACTCCTCTAAATTTGAAGAAATTTTGCGCAGGTGTAAGGTTGGATATTTCATTATAGTCGGAAGAAAAACTTAATATAATAAAGTTCTCCATAAATATGAGTAATCTGGAGGTAATAAGATGAATGATATAGCATTTGATATTTACAAGCTATCCTCAGAAGGTTTTTGCTGCACACAAATACTTCTTAAGCTGGCTTTAGAGGAAGAGGGAAAGGAAAACAAGGATTTAATAAAAGCAGTAAATGGGCTCTGCGGCGGCATAGGTTTTTCAAAAAGAACCTGTGGAGTTGTTACAGGAGGTATATGTATTTTATCCTTATATGCAGGTAAAGGAGAAGCTAGAGAAAGTAAAGGTGAAGCCTTTAATGAAATGATTAACGAATATATGGAATGGTTTGAAGAAGAATTCGAGAGTATCGAATGCGGGGATATAGTTGGAGCCCATGTGATAAGTGATAGTGAGGGCAATGTAAGTTATCCGATAAAGTGCGGCAATATACTTATAAAAAGCTATGAAAAACTTCAGGAAATATTATATAAACATGAATACGATTTTGGAGAAAGGGAGTAACTATGGATAAAGCTACAGTGATTTCTGAAACAGAAAGTTTATGTCCTATTTGTCTAAAGAAAATAGAAGCAAAAAAAATAAAAGAGGGAACGAATGTTTACTTACAAAAGGAATGTGAATATCATGGGAGTTTTAAAACTATTATATGGAGGGATAGTCCTAAGATAGAGAGCTGGATTAGAAATAAAATACCTTCCTACCCTAAAACTCCCTTTACAGAGATAGAAAAAGGATGTCCCTTTGATTGTGGATTATGCAAAGAACATAGGCAACATACCTGCACTGCACTTATAGAGGTTACAGACAAATGTAATTTAAACTGCAGCTTTTGTTTTGCTAATTCTGGCAGCAGTTTTAATGAATTAACACTAGAGAAAATAGAGTTTCTTTATAGATCTGTTTTAAAGTCTAGTGGTAATTGCAATATACAAATATCAGGGGGAGAGCCTACAGTAAGAGAGGATTTACCAGAAATAATAAGACTAGGACATTCCATAGGCTTTAGTTTTATACAATTAAATACTAATGGAGTCCGTATTGCAGAGGAGGAGGGTTACCTTAAGGAGCTTAAAGAGGCAGGTCTTAATTCTATTTTCCTACAATTTGACGGTATGGATGACAGCATATATGAAAAATTAAGAGGAAAAAAACTTCTCAACTTAAAGCTAAAGGCTATAGAAAGTTGTAAAAAATATAATATTGGAGTGATTCTTGTTCCTACTTTGGTTCCTAAAATAAATATAGACAACATAGGTGCTATTATAGATTTTGCTCTAGAAAATCTACCAACAGTAAGAGGAGTACATTTTCAACCAGTAAGTTACTTTGGAAGGATTCCGGATATTCCTAAGGATGAGGATAGAGTTACTATACCAGAGGTGATTAGGGCTATAGAAAAGCAGACTGGGGGAAGAATTCAAGAGGAAAGCTTTAGACCACCAGGTTGTGAAAATTCTTTTTGCTCCTTCCATGGTAACTATATATATAAAGGAAATGGACAGCTATCTCAAGTAACTAAGCACTCTAGTGATTGTTGCTGCAGCAGTGAAAAAGCAGAAGCTGGAGCGGAAAAAGCAAAAAAGTTTGTGGCTAGAAATTGGTCCGAAAGAAACAATGTCAGCTCTAATATTAAAATGGGTACCTCACAAATCATGAACTGGGACGATATTATCCAAAGTATTAAGAATTATTCCTTTAGCATTTCCGGTATGGCCTTTCAAGATGTTTGGAATATAGATTTAGAGAGAGTAAAGGATTGCTGCATACATGTGGTAAATCCAGAAGGTAAACTTATTCCTTTCTGCGCATATAATCTTACAGATATAAAGGGAAATTATTTATATCGCAGGAGGAAGTAACAGTGAAAAAAACATCTCTTGAAAATTGGATATTTAAGAAAATAGGCAGCAGGGACATAGAAGACTATCAGTTAAGAAAGCTAAAGGAAAATATAAATTATGTGAAAAATAATAGTAGATTTTATAAGGAACAGTTAAGATATATTAATGAAAATGATATTAATTCTTTTGAAGATTTTGAGAAAGTCCCCTTTACTACCGCAGAAGATATAAAGGACAATCCTCTTAGATTTTTATGTGTATCCCAACAATATATAAGTAGAATTGTATCTCTTAACACCTCTGGAACTACAGGAAAATCAAAAAGAATATTTTTTACAGAGGAAGATCAAGAGCTTACTATAGATTTTTTTAAAGAAGGCATGAAGGATATTGTAAATAGTAATGATAGAGTGCTCATACTATTGCCCGGGGAAATATCTGGCTCTGTAGGAGATTTATTAAAAAAGGCTTTAAGTAGAATAAATGTGGAATCCTATATACAGGGCCCCATAAAAGATGTAAAGAAAGTATCGAATATTATCAAATTAAAAAACATAAATTCCCTAGTAGGAATACCTGTTCAGGTGCTTTCATTAAGTAGAAAGGAAAAGGAAGTTTTTTCTAATAGTATAGAAAAGGTATTGTTAAGTACAGATTATGTTCCTAATGCCCTTATAGAGGAATTGACGGATTCAGGGAATTGCAAGGTTTTTACTCATTATGGTATGACTGAGATGGGATTAGGGGGAGGAGTAGAGTGTGAATCTCTAAAGGGATATCATTTAAGAGAAGCAGATCTATATTTTGAAGTAGTTAGTCCTACCACAGGAAGAAAAGTAAAGGATGGAGAATACGGTGAAATAGTATTCACAACTCTTACAAGAAAAGGAATGCCTCTAATTAGGTATCGCACCGGTGATAAAGGAAGATTCAGTGCGAAGGCCTGCGACTGCGGTACAGTATTAAGGACCATGGATAGAATTTTAGGAAGAATAGAAAATAAAGTTGAAATTTATGATGGTAATTTTTTAAATATGAGAGATATAGATGAAAATCTCATTAAAATAAAAGAAATTATGAATTATGAAGTTAGTGTTATGGATAACTCTAAATCACAAATTTACAATAAAAAGGAAGGAAAATTGTATAATTATAGAGAAAATAATATAGAAGAAAAAAGTGAACTTGTTATAACAGCTTATGTTAGCAAGGAAAACTTTGAAGTTGTAAAAGATGAAATTGTAAGAAATCTAAATCAAATACCTGTAATAAGTAAATCTATTAAAAAAGGAATTTTAGAGATTAAAATTTTGCTTCCTGATAGAGAAAAGGAAAGTGGCAATGGCACCTTAAAACGAAGAATTTATGATTATAGAAGGGAGTATGAAGGATAATGATTTTATATAAAGATATTATAGAACTTTTGGATAAAAAAGAAAGCTTTGCTTTGGTCACTATCTTAGATAAATCTGGATCTGCCCCTAGGGAGAAAGGGACCAAAATGATTATAAAAAGAGACCTTTCTATCATAGGAACAGTAGGTGGAGGAATATTTGAGGCTTTAACTATAAAACTAGCTAATATGGTTTTAAATAATAAATGTTCTGTTGTTGAAGATTTCAACTTATCCAATGAAGGAGCTTCTTCTATAGGAATGATTTGTGGAGGAAACTTAAAGGTTTTAGTTGAATATATAGATGGTGAAGGAAGTACTATAACAGCAATATATAAAAAGGCATTTGAACTTGAAGAAAGAGGGGTTAACTTTTATTTAATTAGTAGAATTAGTAAAGATAGTTTTGGTGAAGGAAAACCTTATAAGTGGATTTGTACTGAAACAGATTTTTATGGAGAAGAAGAAGATTCTGTACAAGAGGTTTTTAAAAAGGTTAGGGAAAGATTTAAAGAACTGACTATTCATACTGTAGATGTTAACGATAAAGAGTATTTTATAGAACCGGTACTAAATCTTGAAACTGTATATATATTTGGAGCGGGGCATATATCCCAAAAGCTCGCAGATATAACAAAGCTAGTAGATTTTAAAACTATTGTTCTAGATGATAGAGCAGAATTTGCAAATATGGATAGATTTAAAACAGCGGATGAGGTTATTGTAATTCCTTCCTTTAAGAATTTATCAGATAAAATAAAAATAGACAAGCAAAGTTATGTAATAATAGTTACAAGAGGACATGCTTATGATAAAGAAGTTTTATCTCAGATGCTTAAAACCAATGCTAAATATATTGGAATGATAGGTAGTAAAAATAAAATTAAGATTACTTACAATAATTTATTAGAAGAGGGATATAACAATGAGGACCTTTCTAGAGTATATGCTCCAATAGGTTTACCAATTTCTGCCCAGACTCCTGAAGAGATAGCGGTAAGTATTGCTGCAGAGTTAATAAAAGTAAGAAGGGAAAAAAATAATGAAAGATAGTTGTAAATATTCAGCTATAATACTTTCTGCAGGATTATCTTCTCGTATGAATGGGTTCAAACCACTACTTAAATTTGGAGGGGTTACAGCGGTAGAGATGATTATAAGAACTTTTATTAGTGCTGGTATAGAGGACATTTTAGTTATAGTGGGGCATAGAGCCGAGGAAATAGTAAATGTATTAAAGAAGGAATCGGTAAGGTGTATACTAAATGAAAAGTATAAAGAAGGAATGAGTTCATCTGTTTTAAAAGCACTTAGTGAAATTGATAAAGATTCAAAAGGTTTTTTTTTAATTCCTGTGGATATACCCCTAATAAAAATAAAGACTTTGGAATTACTTAAAGAAGAGTTTTTAAAAGGAGAAAAGGGTATTATTTATCCACAATTTAAGGGGAAAAAAGGACATCCCCCTTTAATATCTACTAAGTATAAGAATAACATAATAAAAAACATTAGCAGCGGTGGCTTAAGAGAGGTGCTAAGCTTATACGAAAAAGACTCATCAACTATTGAAGTAATAGATAATGGAATATTGTTAGATATGGATACTTTAGAAGATTATAATAATTTACTAAATTATTTTACTTTTTATGACACACCAAATGAAGAGGAATGTAGTGCAATATTAAGGAAATACAGTGTTCCTGAAAAAATAGTAAGCCATGGAGAAGCTGTAGCAGCAACTGCTGTAAATATAGCTCAGACATTAAATAGGAAAGGTAAGAATTTAAATATAAATAAAATTAGAGCAGCTGCACTGCTCCATGATATCGTCAGGCAAGAAAAAAACCATGCAGAGGCAGCAGGTAAAATTATGAGGAGTTTAGGATATAGAGAAATTGGTGACATTATAGAAGTTCATATGGACATTTCAGTAAATGAGAAAGAGGAAATCACGGAAAAAGAAATAGTATATCTAGCAGATAAATTAAATATGGACTCTGAAAGCAGCTCACTTAAAGAAAGATTTAATAAAGCCTTTAAAAAATACTGTCGTGATACAGAAATTATAAAAAGGATAGAGCAGAGACTTAAAAATGCAGAGAAAATTGCAGAAAAAATTAATTGTATAGAGGAAATTATCTCATATGAATAAAATTATTTACTTAGTCAGACATGGAAAAATAGATACTGATGATAAAAAAAGATACATAGGTTTTTCAGATATACTATTAAATGAGGAAGGAGTTAATCAAGGAAAGAAATTAAAAAAGTTTTTTAGTGAAATTTATATAGAAAAAATATATTGTAGTGATTTAAGTAGAACGAGGAAAACTGCAGAAATTATTTCAGAAGGTAGAAATATAGAAAAAGTAGAATTAAAAGAGTTAAGAGAAATAAATATGGGTAAGTGGGAAAACAGAACTTTTGAAGAAATAAAAAATAAGTATCCAAAAGAATTTGAAAATCGAGGAAAGTATATAAAAGATTTTACACCAGATGGTGGGGAAAGCTTTGGTGTTTTTAAAGATAGAGTATTAAATATATTCAAAGGTATAGTGCTAGACACAAAGGAAAGTACAGTGATTGTTGCTCATGCAGGGGTTAATAGGATTATTCTAAGTGATATTTTAGGAATCTCTTTAGAGAATATTTTTAAAATAAAACAGGACTATGGGTGTATAAATAAAATAATAGTTAACCAATCAACAACTAGTATAAGTACTGTAAACTACACTTTATCTCATATTTAAAGATTCACTTTATAAAGGGGCGGAGTAAAGTGATTGATGAAAAAATTTTCAGACTTAGTATTAAAAATTCACATGAAAGATGTAAAAAGTGGGGCATTAATGTAGACCAAGTATATAGTAGGAAAATACTAAATGAAGTAGAGTTACAAAAGAAAATTGCTATAAATAGAGAATTGATTGTAACTTCTGCATCCTATATGGAAATGCTTACGGAAGTAACTAAAGAACACGAGTTTTTTGCGCTTCTTACTGATGGCGAGGGATGTATTTTAAATTCTATAGGAAACGAAAAAATACTGTCAGAGGCCTTTGCTATGAAGATGGTTCCAGGAGCATTTATGGACGAAAAGGATATGGGAACTAATGCTATGAGTATGGTTATAAGAGATAAAACTCCAATTAAAATTTTAGGAAAAGATCATTTTGTTAAGGCGTATCATAAATGGGGGTGCTGCGCTGCCCCTATAAGAGATGAAAACAAAAAGATTATTGGAGTACTAGATCTTACTGGATACGCAAAACATATACAATCCCATACTTTAGG
This sequence comes from Clostridium tanneri, assembly GCF_033659955.1. Lineage (NCBI taxonomy): Bacteria > Bacillati > Bacillota > Clostridia > Eubacteriales > Clostridiaceae > Clostridium > Clostridium tanneri. The sequence goes on along the minus strand of NZ_JARUJP010000025.1, from coordinate 30,192 downwards.
TATGGTGATGGCAGCAGCTGCAGCCATAGAAGATATAATGATGACAAAGCAAAGCAATAGGCTACAGGATGTAACAAACAAACATATAAAAACTATATTTGATCAAATTCCTGTAGCATTAATACTGTCAGATGTAGATGGAAAAATTAAGATGTGTAATAAAAAGGGCCTGCATATGTTTGGCAGTAGAGAAAATAAGTTAAAAACCTCAGAAATGAGTGAGCTAATTGAAGATTGGGAGGAAATTAGAAAAAGTATATATATAGGTGAAAGTGTGTCGCAAGAGGTTAATATATACGCATTAAGAAATAGTTTTAAATGTAATCTAACAGCTATTCCTATATATAATTCAGAAGAGGATGTAATTGAAATAGTATACACATTTGAAGAGATAGGAAAAAACTCGGTAAAAAGTAAGAAGGCAGCACAAAACTGTAGAGCTTTTTATACTTTTGATAAGATAATTGGGGAAGATGAGAATTTTTTAAAAATAGTAGAATACGCAAAAAAGATTTCAGATAGTAAGTCTACAATCCTAATAATGGGGGAAAGCGGTACTGGCAAGGAAGTATTTGCTCAATCAATTCATAATTACAGTAGTAGAATCGATGGACCTTTTGTAGCATTAAACTGTGGGGCAATACCTAAGCAGCTTATAGAGGCAGAACTTTTTGGCTATGAAGATGGGGCTTTTACTGGTGCTAAGAAGGGAGGAAATATAGGAAATTTCGAGATGGCTGACGGAGGAACTATATTTCTAGATGAGATTGGAGAAATGCCTATAGAAATGCAAACTAGGTTGTTAAGAGTAGTGCAAGAAGGTACCATAACTAGAATAGGAAGCTCTAAGCCTATTTCTGTAGACATTAGAATTATAGCAGCTACAAATAGAGATTTAAAAAAAGAAGTAGAAAAGGGCAATTTTAGAAAAGATTTATACTATAGGTTAAATGTTTTACCAATATATTTGCCGCCTCTTAGGCAAAGGAAATCAGATATTTTACTCCTTGCAAAGCACTTTTTTAAGAGTATAGGTAAAAGACTTAATAAGCCGGATATAAAAATACCTGAGCAATATATAAATAATATGTTGAGTCATGATTGGCCAGGAAACATTAGGGAACTGGAAAATGTCATTGAATTAGTCATAAATACAGAATCTATACCAACTCACTATTTTAGGGAAGAGTGCTGTGATATGGAACCTTTTATAGAGTTAAAGACTGAATATCTAAACTTAGATTACGTTGAGAAGCAGCATTTGATAAAAGTACTAAAAAAATATAGAGCCAATATAACTCATTGCTCCCAGGTATTAAATATAACAAGAAATACTTTATATAACAAGATAAAAAAATATAATATTGATGTAACTCAATTTTTATAGTTTGGGTAAAATAATTAAGGAAAGGATCAGAAATACTTATGAAGAAAGTAGTTAATATTAAAAGTGTCACAATAGGTGAAGGTTTACCTAAAATTTGTGTACCAATGATAGGAAAAACGCTGTTAGAATTGGCAGAAGAGGCTAATTTTTTAAGAAATCTGGATTTTGATGTTGTTGAATGGCGGGTAGACTTCTTTGATGATGTTACAGAAATAGATAGAGTCAAAGAAGCATTAGAAACAATTAGAAGAATTTTAACTGACAAGCCTATAATCTTTACCTTCCGGAGTTCTAAAGAAGGTGGACAGAAAGAACTTGCTGTAGAAGCTTATTTTCAATTAAATAGAGCAATTGCTGAAACAAAACTTGTTGAAGTCATTGATGTTGAATTATTTAATGAAGAAAAAGCTATAAAAGACTTGGTTAACATAGCTCATGGAAATGGTATAGCAGTTATTATATCAAACCACGATTTTAACAAGACACCAGCGAAGAAAGAAATCATATCAAGATTATGTAAGGCTCAAGAATTAGGAGCAGATATTCCTAAAATAGCAGTTATGCCTACTTGCTCTGAGGATGTGATTACACTTTTAGATGCAACTCGCATTATGAATGAGAAGTATGCTGATAGGCCTATTATTACAATATCAATGGATGGAAAAGGGATTATAAGTAGAGTATCTGGAGGGTTATTTGGATCTGCATTAACTTTTGGAGCAGCTAAAAAAGTTTCTGCACCAGGACAAATATCTGCAGTAGATTTACGTAATATTATTAAATTACTTCATGATAATGCACAAAATACAGACTGTTAATAACTTAGGTTATTAACAGTTTTTTTGTATTTATTCATACTATTATTTACGTAATAGCAGTGTAGTTATGTGTATGATTAACACTACAGCTACTGTTTTTAATAAGTATGAATATTATAAGGTTACATCAATGAACAATAAGAGAGAAAAAATCAAGTTATTTACAATTAAGCAAGTAAGTATAATTAAAGTCAAGTTATATACAAAAAAGGAATAGTTTTAAGCATATTAAAGAATATGTAAAAAATATAAGCTTATATCCACTTATAAGGCGATATTTTAACCTATTAAACCTTTCACTTCGACGGGATAATTTGATATTATGGAATATGTTGTTTTAAATACAACTTATTTAGTAAATATATAAGGAAGGGTAGGTATTTTAAATTGTCCACATTTAGACCTAAGTTTTTTTCATGCATAAAAAATTACAATTTTAACCTTTTTTGTAGCGATATTACTGCTGGAATTATAGTGGCAGTCATAGCATTGCCATTATCAATTGCACTAGCTATTGCATCAGGAGTATCTCCGGAAAAAGGACTACATACGGCCATAATAGCTGGCTTTATAATTTCATTTTTAGGTGGTAGTTCTGTGCAAATAGGAGGCCCTACAGGTGCTTTTATGGTTATTGTATATGGAATATTGACTAAGTATGGACTAGATGGTCTTATAATATCAACTATATTAGCAGGAATTATATTAGTGCTAATGGGTATTTTGCGTCTAGGAAAGATGATGAAGTTTATACCATATCCAATAATAACAGGTTTTACTAGTGGCATTGCCCTAGTCATATTTTCAACCCAAGTTAAAGATTTTTTAGGATTAAACATTGATAATGTGCCAAGTGAATTTATAGGAAAATGGCAGATATATATTTCAAATATCAATAACATTAACTGGACAAGTGTTGCTTTAGGTATTGTTTCTTTATTGATTATAGTTTTATGGCCAAGAATAAATAAAACAATTCCTGGGTCTTTGGTAGCCTTAATAATTGCCACTGTTTTAGCCTATTTTTTTAAATTAAACGTTGATACCATCGGAAGCAAGTATGGAGAGCTTTCATCTGCTTTTCCAGGGGCTCATATACCAGCATTAAAGCTTGAAGTTGTAAAGGAGCTAATTCATCCAGCCCTTACTATTGCTTTTCTTGGAGGGGTAGAGTCACTTCTGTCCGCAGTAGTGGCTGATGGCATGACAGGAGAGAAACATCGTTCAAATACAGAGCTTATTGCACAAGGACTGGCTAACATAGCTTCAGGTATATTTGGAGGTATTCCTGCTACTGGAGCGATAGCAAGAACTGCAGCTAACATTAAAAATGGTGGAACTACGCCTATATCTGGAATGGTACATGCAGTAGTATTACTGCTAATTATGTTATTGTTTATGCCTTATGCAAAACTGATTCCATTATGCACCTTAGCTGCAATACTGATGGTAGTAGCATATAATATGAGTCAGTGGAGAGAATTTAAGGAGCTTCTTGGTACAACTAAAAGTGATATGTTCATATTGTTAACTACCTTTGCACTAACTGTACTTATTGACTTAGTTATGGCTATAGAGGTTAGTGTGGTTTTATCTAGTTTACTATTTATGAAGAGAATGGCTGATACTACCAATGTTGAAAATTTATCTTCACAGCTTTATAAAAGGGAAAAGGGTATTCCAAATGATACTTTAATGTATGAGATAAATGGACCTTTTTTCTTCGGAGCGGCAGATAAGTTTAAACAAGCGGTGGATGAAATAGAAGATGATATAAAGGTTATAATTTTAAAGATGAACAATGTACCGGCTATGGATGCTACAGCCTTCCATGAGTTAGAAGGCCTATATGGAAGTTGTATAGAGCATAACACTGAATTAATACTTCTTGGAGTACAGGAGCAGCCTTATTCTGTACTAGAGAAAGCTGGGTTTATTCATAAAATTGGAGAAGAAAATATGTGTAAGGATTTAAGTGAAGCGTTAGAAAAGGCTGCTTAACTGCTGAGGATTATGGTATAATATGGTTATAAATATATGCCATAAGGATGTGGAGTAAAGTATGACAAAGTCTGTTGTTATTTACAAATCTAAATATGGAAGTACAAAAAGATATGCCGAATGGATAGCTAGTGAGATTGGAGCGGATCTATTTGAAGCTTCGAGAATAAAAGTTGAGGATCTGAAAAAGTATGACATTATAGTATTTGGGGGCTTTATGCATGCAGTTGGCGTTAGCGGAGTTAAAATAATTACTGATAATTTTAAAGAACTGATGGATAAAAGAGTTATAATATTTGCTGTAGGTTGCTCACCTGGTAGGGAGTCCGAACTAAACCAGGTATTATCTAAAAATTTTAAAGAAGAGATAAAAGAAAATATAACTTTCTTTTACTTAAGAGGAGCCTTTAATTATAATAAATTAGATTTTGTTGATAAGATGATGATGAATGCACTTAAGATGAAACTTAAGAGGCTAAAGGAAGAGCAACTTGATGAGGATGTTAAAGGGTTGCTAGAATGTTACAATAATCCTGTTGATTGGACGGATAAGAAAGCCATTAATCCTATTATTCAGTGCATAAATAAATTGTAACTTATATTAGTTAACAAATACCCATTTTATATTTAAGTATCTTAAGAATTATAAAGTTAATACTTATTTACTAGTTAGGAATAAGCACTTTTAATATTGTTTAATTTGAACAATATTAAAAGTGCTTTTATTTACTGAAATTTACTTATTTAATGACTATATTTAGTTAGGTTTAAATAAGTTTATTTGTTATTAAGTTAAGTTTTTTTTACAAACAACTAATTTAATAACAAATAAACATGAAATAGCATTACTTTATACATGTACATAGTGATTGTGCTGTGCTAAAATAAAAACAATTTAAAAATGACAGATGAATTTAAATAGTTTTACCTTAAAAGGGCTTGCAAATATAGTCTATTAAAATAGGAATTATTTATTCATTTCATTTTATAATAAGAGAAAAGATGGTTTTTCTAGGAGGAATGTTTATGGATTCTACAGACTACAAAATTGTTGAGATACTTCTGGAAGACGGAAGAATACCTATGAAGGAGCTCGCACAAAGGGTAGCTCTCAGTGCACCTGCAGTAGCAGAACGAGTAAAGAGGCTTGAGGAGGAAAATATTATAACTGGTTATAAAGCAGTTGTAGACTATGATAAACTAGGGAAAAAAATCAATGTGCTTATAAATGTAGGAACTAGCGTTCAAGGGTCTGAAAAGTTTATGGAATTTGTAAAAGGAGAAAATTCTATAATTGAATGCTATCAAGTTACAGGTCCCTATTGCAAAATTTTAAAAGCCAGACTTGATGACATTGCAGCCTTAGAAAAACTTATCGGAAAGATACAAACCTTTGGTAATACAGAAACCTTTATAATTCTTTCTTCAATTGAAAAAGAAAACATAATAAATGATATAAAAAATACTTAATTAAATAATAGGAGTAAAACTATGTAAGTTTATTAAATTAACTTTCATAGAAAATCATAGCAGTAGATAGGAAATAGGAGGATGTAAGAATGAGTAATTTTAGTATTCAAAGAGAAGAAATTGAAAGAGTATATGGTAAGATTAGCCCCTTTGAGCTTAAGGATAAATTGATTAGTCTTGCAGAAGAATCAAAGAAAAGTGGAACACATTCATTGTTAGATGCAGGTAGAGGGAATCCTAATTGGATTGCAGCAACTCCAAGAGAAGCTTTTTTCACTTTTGGTCACTTTGCTATTGAAGAGAGTCGCAGAGTATGGGCAGATGGTGATTTAGCAGGAATGCCAAAAAAAGATGGAATTGCTAGTCGATTTTTAGAGTTTGTAAAAAATAACGGAAATGCTCCGGGGATTGAACTATTAAGAAAAATAATAAACTATGGTGTAACAGTGAAGGGATTTAAGGCGGATGATTGGATATATGAGTTAGCAGATGGTATTATTGGAGATAATTATCCTCAACCAGATAGAATGCTAAAACATGTTGAGAGTGTAGTTCAGGATTACCTCATCCAAGAGTTATGCTACAACGAGCCTCTTGAAGGAAAGTTTAATATATTTGCTGTAGAAGGTGCTACTGCAGGAATGTGTTATATTTTTGATTCCTTAATCGCAAATAATATACTGTCAAAAGGAGATAAGATTGCATTAATGGCACCAATCTTTACACCTTATTTAGAAATTCCTCATCTGCCACGTTATAATTTTGAAGTTGTCAAAATTTTAGCTGATGAAACAAAGTCAGATGGAACACGTACATGGCAGTACCCTGCAGAGGAAATTGAAAAATTATGTGACCCAACTATAAAGGCGATTTTTATAGTTAACCCAAGCAATCCAGCTTCCGTTGCAATGAAACCAGAAACCGTTAATCATTTAAAAAATATTGTTGAAAATTGTAATCCTAATTTAATGATTATTTCAGATGATGTATATGGTACTTTTGTAGATAGTTTCCGTTCTTTAATGGCTGATTTACCATATAACACTATTGGGGTTTATTCTTACTCAAAGTATTTTGGAGTAACAGGCTGGCGTCTTGGAACTATTGCACTTCATGAAGATAACGTATTTGACAAGTTGTTAAAAGAACAAGATAAGGATAGGAAAGAAAGAGCAAGGATTCGTTACTCAGGAATTTCCACTGATCCAGATAACATCCCTTTTATTGATAGAATTGTGGCAGATAGTCGTCAAGTAGCACTCAATCATACTGCAGGCTTATCAACACCACAACAGGTGCAAATGGCATTCTTTTCACTATTTGCAATCCTTGATAGAGAAAATAATTATAAACAGTTAACAAAAGACATCTGTCGTCGCCGTCAAAGATTATTGTTTGATGGATTGGGGCTTGATTTACAAGCAGATCCTTTTGATGCTGCTTACTATACACAATTTGATTTATTAGAATGGGCTAGTCGCAACTACAATGATGAGTTTGTTAAGTATTTACAAGATAATTATAAACCATTAGATGTTCTTTTACGATTAGCAGAAGAATCTTCTATTGTACTATTAAGCGGAAGTGGATTTGATGGCCCTGAATGGTCTATAAGAATATCGCTTGCAAATCTAAATGACGAATCTTATTCTCGTATTGGACAAGTCCTTTACCGTATATTAGAGGATTATGTTGCGGAATGGAAAGGCTCAAAAACAGCATAATTTATGAAGGTTTTAGATTAACATATCTAGTATAGGCTTTACAATGGACATTAAGTTAAAAACTTAGTGTCCATTTTTGGATTTTTAAGGAAGATGTATTATAATTAATTTATATAGATATTAACTATTAAAGAAATTTTTATAAGAAACCTGAGTTTCAAGGATGTTTGTCTAATTAAGAATTTTGGAGGGGAAACTATGATTAGGGAGGGAAATAAAATCACAATTATTGGGGCAGGTACTATTGGTTCTACAGTTGCTTATACACTTATGTTGAAAGGGCTTGCCAGGGAAATAATCTTGATAAATAGAACTGAAGGAAGGGCTAGAGTAAAGGCTTTAGACCTAGCTCATTGCAGGACTTGTACAACAGAAACAGATATTAGGAGTGGGGATTTTGAGGACTCTTTTAATTCAGATATTGTTATTATAGCTGGAGGAGCACTTCCAAGGAAGGATGGCACAAGAATGGACGTGCTAGAGAATAATATAAATATGTATAAAGATATTATCCCTAAATTAGTTAAGTATAGTCCTGAGTCAGTTATCATAGTAGTGACAAATCCTGTGGATATCATGGCTTATGTTGCATATAAACTTTCAGGGTTCCCACATTCAAGAATAATAGGTTCTGGTACACTTTTAGATACATTAAGATTCAAATATATACTAAGTGAAAGATTTGGAATTGAGGCATCAAAAATCCAGGCAGAAATCATTGGGGAACATGGAGATTCTATGGTACCAGTATGGAGCCGAACAAGGTATTTAGGAACAGATTTACAGCAATATCTAAGCACAAGAAAGCTTATTCTAGATTATAAAGGGAGAGAAGAGATTTTAGAAGAAACCAAAAGGGCAGGGTGGAATATAAGGCTTGGAAATGAACACAGCTGCTATGCAATATCTAGTTCTATTGTAAAAATTATAGAAAATATCCTTAGTTTTGCAGAAGATATGCTTCCTATTTCCACACTGTTAACTGGAGAGTATGATATAAAAAAGGTATTTTTAAGTTTACCATCTTTTCTCCATAAGAAGGGAGTTAGTGAGATTGGGATTATAAACTTAGATAATGAAGAATTAAAACAGCTTGCCCAATCTGCAAAAGTATTAACCGAATATATCAGAGAAGCTGACAGCTTACTAATGCATAAACTTTAGAAAGTTTAAGAAAGTTTGCCAAAGCACGATAATAAATTATATATGTATGATATTTTATGAAAAGAAGGGAAGTGTTAACATGGATATTGCAGGGTTATCAGCAGTTATGAGTCAAAGTAAAGTTATGGAACAGGCTAGTCTTTCAGTGATGAAGCTTGCGATGAATTCCGGTAAAGAAACTGCTGCAGCTATGACAGAAATGTTAGAAAAAGCAGCTAGTCCTAACTTAGGTAATCACATTGACACAAGGGTGTAGCGTAAAAGGGTAATAGTCTGCTATACAGATAAACAAAAAACGTCAAGCAAAGACGAGGCTATTGAAAAGCAGAGGTTTTTCAGTAGCTTCGCAAAGGCTTGGCGCTTTTTATTTATATATGAAGTAAAGAACTTTGAGACAGTTTCTTTACTATGCTATCTATATCTTTGTAGGCTTTTGCAATTGCTTTATCTTTGCCAACAGAAGGGTCATCCACTCCTTGTACAAGTATTTTTTCAAAATTGCTGACACCTAAAAATTTAAATATGTCTTGAAAATAATCTACTCCATGGTTAAGTATTCCATTGAAAAGCTTTGGATAAACTCCTCCAGAAGACTGGATGTAAATCATAGCTCTTTCTTTATCGTCTAGGAGACCTTTTACATTATGCTCATATATCTTTATTGTTTTATTATTAATTATTATGCAATCTACATATCTCTTAAGTCTTGCAGGAAAGCTTGAGCTCCACATTGGTGCAGCAATTACATAGGTATCTGCACTTAAAAATTGGTCGCATAGCTCAATAATTCTTTTCACTGATTTTTTCTCTCCTATTAACAAGGAATCATAAGCATTACCTGATACAGGCTCTCCTCTACCGGTAAATATTCTGTGGTTTATCTCAGGAATATCTTCATTATAAAGATCAAGTTCCTCCATGCGATATTCTGGATTTTTAGATAAGAAACGGATAACAAATTCTCTTCCTACTTTTTTACTAGTAGATATTTCCTCAGGTTTTGAGTTAACTGTAATATATAACAATTTTTTCATTAATTCACCTTCTTTGTAGTAGTTTTTAAAAATGATGTTTGAAATATGATTATTATAAAATATTGCATATATAAATTATTGTAAGCATAATAATTAAAATTATTCCATATGAATATAATTATTGCAGTACTAAAATATTTAAGAAATTGGAGCGTTGTATAACTAGAAAAATAATTATACAAAATTCTAAATATATTATATAATAGCTTTTAGAATTGATTATTAAGGAGGTACATAAGCATGGAAAGGTTGGGTAAAAAGGTTGGTTTTATTGGTGGCGGACAAATGGGAGAGGCTATCATTAAAGGAATGATAAATTCAGGATTATGTAGTGCGGAAGAAATATACGTGATGGATATTTTAGATTCAAGGATAAAGTATTTAAAAGAACAATTGAACATTGTTCATGGAACTAGTAATAGAGAACAAGGATATATTGATTTGGTGAAAAATTGTGATGTTATTATACTGGCAATAAAACCTCAAGTACTTAAGGAAGTCTTAGAAAGTATCAAGGATTGCCCATGGAGAGAAGAACAAGTGGTAATTTCTATAGTTGGAGGAGCAAGGACTGCTGCTATGGAGACTTACCTTAAAGATATCCCTGTTGTTAGGGTTATTCCTAATACGCCAATGCTTGTTAACGTAGGGGCATCAGGTTTGGCTCTTGGAAAAAATGCAAAAAAACAACATGGAGATCTTGCATTACAGATATTTAGGGCATTAGGAGTAGCTTACCTAGTACCAGAAAACTTAATTGATCCAATTACATCTGTAAGCGGATGTGGACCAGCTTATGTATACATGTTTATTGAAGCTATGGCTGATGGTGGTGTTGAAATGGGTCTTACCCGTGAAATGGCTCAAACTTTAGCGGCTCAGACTGTAATGGGAGCGGCTAAAATGGTATTAGAGTCTGGAGATCATCCAGGACTATTAAAGGATAAGGTGTGCTCTCCAGGAGGGGCTACTATTGCAGGAGTTAGAGCCTTGGAACAGGGTGGTTTTAGGGGAACTGTAATGAATGCTGTGGAAGCTGGAAAAGTTCGTATGGAAGAGGTAGGCAAAAAAGCAGAATAGTTTCAAATGGAGGTATAAATATGAGCAAAATAAGAAGTACAGATAACCCAGTAGAAAGAATGGCTAAGCTTATGGCGGAACTTTATTACTTTATGGCTGAAGAAATGATTGACAGGTTAGGTAAAGAAAAAGGAGAAGAGGCTATAAGAGCTTCCGTAACTAAGTTTGGAAAAGCTAGATTAGAGTCTATGTATGAGGAAGCTAGAGAAAAAGGATTGCCAATAAATCTAGATACTTATTTGAAAGTAAGAGATATGCCAGGGATATCTTGGGAAAGAGATCCAGAAAATCCTGATGACATAACTTACTGCCCAATGCATGATATGTGGAAAGAACTAGGTGCTGAAAATATTGGTTCTATATATTGTGAAATAGATGATGTATTATATGAGGGATTTAATGCTGAATTCGAAAGACCCCTTTGCAAAACCTGTGGAGATGATTGCTGTAGATTTCTAGTTAAACCAAAGAAATAACTTTTAAACAGAACCGTACCTAATTAGGTGCGGTTCTTCATATATAAACCTATCTATCATCAGGTTTTCCCAATACGTATACGTTAACTTGATCACTTGGTTCGAAGGAAAAGGTACTAGTATATACATTTATAAGTTTCCATCCTTTTGATAGAAAGTCATTTGCTTCATTTTTGCTGTAAGTTTCCTGTACCTTTACAACATTAAGCAGTTCTTCATTTATCATAGCGTCACCACCCTTTGTATATATTTGTGAATTTAAATTATAATGTATTTATAGAATAGCTTGTGTAACTTAAAGAAATCTATGTGCTATAAAAATACTGAATTAAATTTTTAATTTTGGAGTGATAACTTTGAATAATAATTATAAAAGAAAGACAGTACTAATTACCGGAGCATCAACTGGTATTGGATATGAATTAGCAAAGCTATTTGCAGAGGATGGATATAATCTTGTACTTGTAGCTAGAAACCTGGAAAGATTAAAATTAGTTGCTGATCAGTTATACAAAAGCTTTCATACAAAGGTTAAAATTATAGGAAAAGATTTATCTATAATAGGCTCTGCAGAAGAGATATATGATGAACTAATAGATAACAGTATTGAGATTGATGTGCTAGTGAATAACGCCGGAGCTGGAAGCTGTGGTTTATTTCATGAGACAGATTATCAAAAAGATGTTGAAATAATACATTTAAACATTACATCTCTTACTATTTTAACTAAACTAATATCAAGAAGCATGATTGAAAGAAGAAAAGGAAAAATACTCAATATAGCATCTACAGGAGCATACCAGCCGGGGCCGTATATTGCAGTATATTATGCAACAAAGGCTTATGTTCTATCCTTTTCGGAGGCTATTACAAACGAATTAAAAGATTTTGGAATTAAGGTATCTACTGTTTGTCCAGGTGCCACTAAAACGGAATTTTCTCATAGAGCCGGTAAAGCTGATATAAAAAGTGCTATGGATGCAAAGCAGGTTGCTAAAATTGCTTATGAGGGATTAAATAGGAATAAAAAACTCATCATTCCTGGAAATATTAATAAGATAGCAATAATTCTCTCTAAGTTACTTCCAGGAAAAATATCAGCAAGTATGGTTAGGGGAATACAACAAAGGCTTGTAGAGCAGATGAGGTCATAAAAGAGTTTTTAACAGAAGACAGTATTTTATAAAAAAAGGACTAAGCCTTTTGGGCTAGAGTCCTAAATTCGTCAATCTATTTATTCGAAATATTAGATGATAATATTTATCGCCTTCTTCGCAGGTACAACCATAATCTATCAAAACATTTTTTTCGTTTAGGCTGCCCCAGGAAGTTGGAGACACGATATCTTCATATAACAGCAAAAATCTCTTAGCTAAATTATTAATGTCCTCAAAAGAAGATTCTTCTGGCCTAATTGTTTTTAGGTTTAAGTATTTAGCTTTAATTTTGCTTGTCAACGGTTCAGCCTTTTTCATTACTATCATTCTTGGTGTAAAGAATAAAATCGGACATAAATACTTTTTTTGGTTTAAATCTGCATGAGTATAAACGAAATGCTCAACTTGATTTTGATAATGTCCTTCCCTGCCTTTTGCTAATTTTAAAACTAGTCCATTATTTAAATCATAGACTCTTCTGCTTATCCCTTCTCCAAGAAAACTAAATTTATTTTTAATTTCCTTTCTTTTTAAGGAATTTAGATAATTAAAGTATTCCATTTCCTCATTCAATTATAATCACTCCACAATTATAAACTTGGGGTATATTATCTTATATGCTTTTTTTGCTGTAGTGTTACAAAGTGAAATGTAATTGAAGAAACAAAGGGTTGGAGTTTATGTAAGACACAAAGACCATGTACTTAAAAAAGAGTGGTTAACCTACTAAATTTAGCAGGTTAACCACTCTTTTTCAAGGAACAACAACAGAAAAATTATTTAATTCCTTTAATTTTACCCTTAAGGGCTTTTATACGGCCATTTACATAGTTAACAAGTTCATTTTTATTGTCTTTTATTTCAAATGGAGCATTAGTTACAATAGTAATAATATCTAATTTATTAGCTTTTATTTCCTTGCCTACTTCATAAGCTAAACATATATTTTTCATCTTCCAATAGGTATTATTAAATTCATCTGCTTGCCTTTTATTATAATGACCTTTTTCGATACCAAATTGAAATAAATCTGCTGCTGCTTCTAATTCTTCTAAATCTGTAACTTGTAAAGTTTCATTAATAAGAGCTTGAAATGTCTTCATTTGTAGCACTCCTTTATTAGTGAGATAATAGTATTTTAAACTTATAATATGGCTCCTATACTGGAGTATGTTGGCCTAAATTCCATATATAAAGTATAATCTAATAATAATATAAAAGTAAATGCAAACATTAACTTTTATGGACAAACCAGATATAATATTAATACACTATGGACAAAATGTAAATACATTTGAAGTATAAATTTATTTTCAATTGTACAGTTACCTGTATTGAAAGGATTTTACAGTTTAATTTCAACGGTCGTCAAAACTACATTTGGCAAAAGCATTTAAAAGAACAATATTGTAATATGTGGATTTTTTTAGGTAAAAGGGTTATAATTGGTATTGAGTATAAATTAATTGGGGGAGATGTAAAGTGAAGAAAAAATTTATAATTGCAACTCTTTTTAGTGCTTTTCTATTGATTGCACCTAATGCTAAAGCAGCAAGCTATACCGATAATCAAACTGTAGATGCTAACAAGACGTGGACAATCAAGTTTACAGGCAGTGTTGGGTTTGATGATTCTACGAAACAAGACATCACTGTAACGGATAGCAAAGGTAATCCAGTGAGCGTGGGCATTCAGTTAGGACAAGATGGCAAAACTATAATAGTAACTGCTCCTCAAGGTGGTTATAAAGTGAGTGAAAGTTACAAATTGAACATTGGATATAATGCACATTCTATTAAGGGTAAGAAGTTAAAAAATAAATATATGATACACTTTAATATTAAAAGTGAACCAGAAATAAAAAGTATTGCTTACACTGATGGAGAGATTAGAATTAGGTTTGATAGACCAATGGATATTAAAACAGCCATAAATTCTAAATACTATCAAATAAACGATAAAGGCATAGATGGAGCTAAAATTGAACTTATAGAAGATAATACTGTGGTAAAAATAACAAATTTACCTAATGATATATTAGATGATACAACAAACATATTATTAATTACTAATAATGTTAAAGACACTTATGGAAATAAGATGAATGATTATACAAGACTATCCTTCGATAAAGAAAAAGATGAAACAAAACCGACTATATTAAGTGCTGCTATAATAGATAGTACTACACTTCGTGTTCAATTTAGTGAAGATGTTAGATATGCTTATGCTACTAATATAGATAACTATCAATTAAAAGATGCAGATGGTGTAGACATGATGAAGAAAACTGGAGTATACATAAAGGCATCATCAGACACAGATGAAAAGATAAAAAATGATACTGATATTTATGACATTAAACTGGATAAAACAGTGAAAACACCTACATCAACATATAAACTTGATAGTTCAAAATATACGTTAACTGTTAGAGATATAATCGACAAAGCAACTGAGCCAAATAAAATGGATGATCAGGTAATCTCTATAGATGGAAGTGATGATATACAATTAAGTGTAGAAGCATTCAAGAAATCAAACTCAGAAGCAGCTATATGCTTTGGAACAAAAATGGATTTATCTTCAATTACTGATAAGCGTAATTACTACTATATTAATGGAAACGGTGATACAGAAGATCTTCCAGACAATGTTGATATAACAGTAGGTTCTGACAATAAGTCTGTAGTTATAGACTTTAAGGATACCAATAAGACAGTAGATCCATCGGCGACTTCAGGAGATAATTTTGTAAAGAAAATTGGTATTAAGACTGTGAAAGATGTTTCAGGTAAGGAGTTCTATCCAGAATCATTAACAATAGCCTCAACTTGGACTACTGGGCCCAAATTAGAAGAAAATACATTTAAGTTATATAAAAATGGAGATGATGTTAAAGCAGAGTTTCAATTAGATAATGCTTTAGATACAATAAACTGCGCAGATTTTAAAGTTTCGGGAATAGTTGCAGATGATGCAGAGCTCTGTGATGGTAAAGTAACTCTTACATTCAGTGAAGGAAACAATGCAGATGCTGTACTAGCTCTTGGAAGTAATGCTATGCTTCAAATAAATCCATCTTCAACAGATCCATCAAAAGATGCAGCTGGACGTACAATAGAACCAAATACTCAAAAATTATACTATAATAGCATAGCACCAGAGACTGATAGAGATAACTACAGTGCAAAAGTTACTGTAGATGGTACTACTAATAAAGTAACGGATGCAAAAATATATATTACGCTTAAAACACCAGTTGATCCTGACATAATAGGAGCATATAAGGATGATTTTATATTTATAAACAGGGGCACTAAATTAGATGTTGAATATGTGAAATTAGATACAACTGGACATAAAACTACATTAGTATTCACAATAAAAGACCCCGAAACAAAAGTTGCAAGTGGAGATAGGATAGGTATAATTGCAAATATAGAATCAGACGATATCGATTTAAGAAGTCAGAAAGATGGAAATGGAAACTATGTTATATTTGTTCCAACATATGATGACTTAATAGTTAAAACAGTTAGAGTTACAGAAGTGCATACAAGTGACAGCATCACACAAAATTAGTCAATGTAAGTTTTACTGTGAATGAAAATGATATTTGTAAATTACCTAAAACCATAAAATATGGTTGGCTGAATAACAGAGGCACTATTACTAAACATTATAGAATGGTGCCTTTTTGTTTTGCAAAATTGGAGATGTCGAATGAGTGAAGCAGAAGCCATAGAAGACCATAAAAAAGTGATATAGAACAAAAGATACAACTGGTTAGTATAGAAAAATCACAGACATAAATAAAGCTAATGATTAATTACAACTCAAAGAAACACCGGAAAGAACCAATGTGTCATGTTAAATGTACGTTAAAATCTTTGAAAGTATTGAATTGGAAAACTTATTGTATTATAATTTCTAATGTTGTCTAAATTTGTAAGTATGGGGATGAAATTATGGAAGAACAAATTGAAACACTAAGAAAAGAATTAAACCAATTGGTAGAAGAAACTAGCTCTCTGTATTCAGAGGAAGTAGTTAAATTAAGCCAAAAGCTGGACAAGCTTATATATCTTATTTACTTAACAAAGGGAGCAGTATAATAGAAAATTATGTTTTTATAAAAAATAAGCTGGCTCTGAGTCATCAATATGAATTTAAGAGATTGTGGAAGAACGATAGGTACCAGATCACAAATAAGTGACATCTTGAAATAAAGTTGATAAAGTATACATTTTGGTATATAGTGGTTAACAAGAGATAGATTTCAAAAAAAGATGGAATTTTGTGAGTGTTTAGTATCTAAAATAGTTAACTTAATATTAATTCTAAAATTGAGGGTGTAATACCTTTAATTGTTATGGAATTAGTTACTATTTATAGATACAAGTCCAAGAAACTACTTTAGGGTTTAGTGCCCTTTTATTAAGTTTACAATTAAAGTTGTGGAGTATCCATGGCTTTTTTATTTTATAATTAATACTATGAAGATAAAGAAGAAAAGATATAGGAGAATACTTCAAGTGGTACTTTCTAAAGATTTATTTATAGTTTATACTTATATTTGACGTCAAAAGTTTGTCAAAAAACAAATATATCATTATAGAAGAGTAAAATTAGTGTATGTTTCTGTTATTTACAGCAATTTTTCAAATGTATAAATCATGAATTAAATTTAAAGTATAAATTTATTTTAAATAGGAGGATATTGGAAGATGGTAGACAGATTAAGTAGAGCGAAGGAAGTAGTAGAGCAAGCATTTAACAATGACAAAGCCGATGAGATGGGCAAGATGGCAAAGAGATTTAAAAATCTTTATTTTGAAGCTATAGAAAAAGGTGAGGAGTCGAAGGAATATCACTACGCTGAGTACATAAAAAAAGTTATAATATTATATTTTGAGAATATTCTTAATGGATATGGTGATGCAGAAGCTTTATATGAGGAATGTGAATATGAAGCTCAACTAGCGGAAATAAGCTGTAATATAATGTTTGAGTATCAATAGGGAAAAATGTAGACTATTGGAAGTTGAAAAACATAAAAAAGTTGTTTACTAATTATAAGTTCTCATGTATAATAATTAGTATAATAAGTGAATAACTGAGGTAGAGGCGCAGAGTTTAAGAGTAAAACTGTAGAGGTAAGCACGATGAAGCAGTTTGAAAGGGAACTTTGCCGAAGCATACAGCACATGCTTTACTGCTGTATAGCTGGGTTTGCATATAATATATGCAAGACTGTCACAAGGTAAATTGTGGTGAGCTATCATTCAATGTGGAATTAATAGGTGTTGCATAGAAATGCACATTTTTATACCCTGAGTGAATGCTCGGGGTATTTTTTATTGCTTATCTTAGTTAATTCACTTATCGGAAAAAATAAAACCGATAAGGGGGAAGAAAAATGCAAAATGTTGCAGAACAAAACAATATAGGTTCACAAGAACTTAAAAGAAGTTTAAAGGCAAGACATCTTAACATGATTGCCATGGGAGGAGCCATTGGAACAGGTATATTTTTAGCATTAGGTGCTACAATTAATCAGGCTGGTCCAGGGGGCGCTATGGTGGCGTATATTTGTATAGGAGCTATGGTTTACTTCTTAATGACTAGTTTAGGAGAAATGGCAACTTTCATGCCTGACTCAGGTTCTTTTGGAATTTATGCTTCAAGATTTGTTGATCCAGCTTTTGGATTTGCTATGGGATGGAATTATTGGTATAACTGGGCGATTACCGTTGCAGCAGAGATGGTGGCAGGTGCGCTGCTTATGAAGTACTGGTTACCTGGTGTGCCAGCTTTGGTCTGGAGTGTTTTATTCCTTGTATTAATAGTTGGACTTAATCTTTTATCTGCAAGAGCATATGGAGAGTCAGAATACTGGTTTGCTGGTATTAAAGTAATTACTGTTATTATATTTTTAATAGTTGGAGTCGCAACAATTCTTGGAATAGTTGGTGGTGAAGCAGTAGGATTTAAAAACTTTACTGTTGGAGAAGCACCATTTGTTGGAGGTGCTAAATCAATATTTATGGTATTCTTAATTGCAGGTTTTTCATTCCAAGGAACGGAACTTGTTGGTATAGCTGCTGGAGAAAGTGAAGATCCTGAGAAGAATATACCTAAAGCTATAAATACCATATTCTGGAGAATTTTAATATTTTATTTAGGAACAATTTTTGTTGTAGGAGCATTAATAACTTACACAGATGCGGGCGTTGATACAAGTCCTTTCACAATGGTATTCCAAAAGGCTGGTATCGCAGCAGCAGCATCACTAATGAATGCAGTTATCTTGACTTCAGTTTTATCTGCTGGAAATTCAGGAATGTACGCTTCAAGCAGAATGTTGTATGCAATGGCTAAGGATGGTAAAGCACCAGCATGGCTTGGAAAAGTTAACTCAAGAGGAGTTCCAATAAACTCATTGATATTAACTACAATTGTAGCATCCCTTTGCTTCTTAACAGGACTTTATGCTGAGACTACAGTTTATGTATGGCTTGTGGCAGCTTCAGGACTTGCTGGCTTTGTTGCATGGTTAGGTATAGCGTTATGTCACTATCGTTTCCGTAAGGCATATGTTGCTCAAGGCCGTGATTTAGGTAAATTAAAATATACAGCAAAACTATTCCCATTAGGCCCAATTATAGCATTAGTACTATGTACAGTGGTTATTTTGGGACAGGGTGTTAGCTACTTCCAAGCAGATAAGATAGATTGGAGTGGAGTAATTTCTTCCTATATAGGACTACCTCTATTCTTGGCTTTATGGCTAGGGTATAAGATGAAGCATAAGACAAAGGTAATAGACTTAATGGATGTAGATTTTGATATTAATAAGTAGTTTGAGAAAAAGTATTTTAACAAATTTATAATAAATAAAAATATCGGTGGAAGATAAATTCTCCACCGATATTTTTATTATCTTAATGTTTTAAATCTTCGTCTATCTTCTTTACATATTTGCTGTGCAATATGTCTGCCGTGCATACCGCCAGTAGGGAGACCACCTCCAGGTTGGACCCATTGACCTATCATATAAAAATCTTTAAGTCCTGGAAGAGTCTTTTTAAGAGTTTTATCTAGATTATCTATAGTAGGTATCCAACCTTCAAAGCTTCCCTTCCAGTTATTGGTGTGGTTTTTGTAGGTATAAGGAGTAGCTACATCATAAACTTCTACTTTGGACTTTACTTCTCCAAATAGTTTATCTATCCTATCAATTACTTCTTCTGCAATTCTTTCTTTTTCAGCCTTATATTTTTCCAAATCAGAGTTTCTTAGCTCAGTCCAATAATTATAGTCTGCTTCAATAAAAGTAGTTATAGAGGTCTTGCCTTTAGGTGCCATGGTAGGGTCAAAGTTATAAATCACCAGACCTAGACTACTAATGGTATTCTTATTATCAATGTATATAGGAGCACTAAAATTAAAATTATAAGTAACTGCATCAGGTATTCCCTTAAATAGTCTATCAACACCTAAAGATACCTGAAGAAGAGAAGGGAAAGTTTTAAAGCTTTTATAGTAACCTTCAATATCTTCATCTATAAACTTGTCATCAAGCATATTATAGAGGGTATAGTGGCCATCTGCTGCTGAAATTACAAGATCTGAATAAGCTTCCTTACCACTATTTAGCCTAACCCCCTTAGCAGAATTATTTGAAATAAGTATCTTTTCAACCTTTGAATTGTAATTTATTTTGCCGCCTAGGCTTAAATACCTGTTTTTAATAGATTTTATAAATTCTATTGACCCACCTATAGGGTAGCCAGCAGAATTAATATCGAAAAGCGCCAGGGTATAAACTAGAGCTAGAATTGGCATTTCTTCGTACATACCAAATAATTTACAGAAGTTTTTATTTAGAAGAGGACTTTTAAATTTTTTCTGGAATTCTCCTATGGACACTTTCATCCACTTATTTAGAAGTTTTACTAGTGGAAAATCCTTAAACAAAAATTTCATATTGTGGAATAAGGTAAATAAATTTTGAGGCTTTAGAACAGGTATATCAAATTTTTTGCAAAGGTTAATTGCATCTATAAATTCTTCTATTAGTTCTTTGTCCTCAGGAGCATTCTTCAACATTTCTTCCTGTAATTTGTCCACGTTGGTGTAAACTGAAAAACTTTTTCCTTTTTCTAGTTCGGTGTGAATAAAGATTTCATGGTTAACTATATTTTTCTCATCAATAGCATGAAGTTCTTCCCATATGGTATGAAGTTCATTTTTAGGACTTGAGCCGCAAAGCCAATGAATGCATCCGTCAAAGGTATATCCCTGCCGCCTCCAACCAGTACAAAGACCTCCAGGGGAGCCGTGAAGCTCAAAGATTTCTGTTTCATAACCGTTCATCTGAAGGTAGCAGCCTGCTGAAAGTCCAGCAATCCCAGCACCTATTATTATTACTTTTTTTCTACTCATCTTTCTCTCCAAAAATATTAATTTCCTTTTACTAGAGTATTAATCACATTACTATTTAGAACAATTTTCTCTTTTTATTATAATAAAAAGAGGTATCATAAATTTGGCAATAAAAGTTTAGAGATATGTTATGAGTTTGCTAAATTATGGAGGTTTAGTTATACCTTTAAATGTCATACAAGCGGTCTTAACTTTGCAAAAAAATGACGAAAGGGTATAATGTATGTGAAAATACGATTATTTTAGTTTTAATTTATCTATCTTTTAAAGAACTAAAATTAAAGGTATGTTTTCTAGAATATTATTCTAATTGCATTGGAGGAATACAAATGACATTAAGCAGCTTTCTAAAACTAGTTGAAATTCAAACAAAACTTGCAAGTGTAATTCCTTTTGTTCTGGGAACACTTTTTGCTTTATACCGTTATAATAGCTTTAAGTTTGAAAACTTTATAATAATGTTCATATCCCTTTTAACCTTTGATATGGCAACAACAGCTATTAATAATTATTTTGACTATAAAAAGGAAAAGGAACTTATCAGAGAGAATTGTAAAAGTGAAAATATTATCATAAATGCGAGGATACCGGAAAAAACAGCTAGCTTTGTAATATTCGCACTGCTTACTATTGCAGTAATATTTGGAGTTTTACTGACACTGAAAACAGATATAATACTTTTGATAATTGGAGTCATCTGTTTTATAGTAGGAATCCTATACACCTTTGGCCCTATTCCGATTTCACGAATGCCCTTAGGAGAAGTGTTTTCAGGGTTCTTTATGGGATTTATAATTCTATTTTTGTCAATTTATATTCATATATATGATTCAGCATTAGTTACTTTAATGTATACAAATAATATTTTAAGTCTAAGCCTTAATGTAGTAGAAATACTTTTTATATTTTTAGTTTCAATTCCTTTAGTAACTAGCATTGCAAACATAATGCTTGCCAACAATATTTGTGATGTGGAAGAGGATATAAAGATTAAAAGATTTACTCTGCCATACTACATTGGAAGAGAGAATGCATTAAAGCTATTTAAAATATTGTATTATGTTGGGTATGCAGATATTGTGATATTGGTGTTATTGAAAATAGCTCCGGTAGCTAGCCTACTGGTATTAACTACTTTAATTCCAGTAAATAAAAATATAAAGTTATTTATTAATAATCCTAGCAAAAAAGAGACCTTTGTTGTATCTGTTAAGAATTTCTTTATAATTAACTTTAGTCATATTATTGTAATGACGATTACATTATTATTTAAACTATATTAATTGAGGTGATGTCCATATGAAAATAATTCATACCGGTGATTGGCATATAGGAAAGATTGTAAGTGAATTTAGTATGATAGAGGAACAACAGTTTATTTTAGAGCAGCTTATAAAGGTTATTCAGGAGGAAAAGCCTAGTGCTTTGATTATAGCAGGAGACTTGTACGATAGAAGTATGCCGCCAGTGGAAGCTGTGAAACTTTTAGACAAAGTATTCAGCAGAATTCTACTGGAATTAAAAGTGCCTATATTAGCTATAGCAGGTAATCATGATAGTGCAGAAAGGTTATCCTTTGGAAGTAAAATTTTAACCAAAAATGGATTACATATCGCTGGAGTTGTTGATAGGGAAGTGAGAAAGGTGGTTATTGAGGATGAAGAAGGTCCTGTTAATTTCTACTTAGTTCCCTATGGAGATCCAAGAGAGATAAAGTACATTCTTCAGGAAGAAGAGATATCTACCCATGATAACTCCATGAAGAAGATTATAGAGAATGTTAAGAAAAGTATGAGTGAAAATGAGAGAAGTGTAATGATAGCTCATGGCTATGTTACTTTCATGAAAGACGAGGCTTTAGATAGCGAAAATGAAGATGTACATAAAAAAGCAGGACTTCAGACCAGTGAGTCAGAAAGACCGCTGAGTATTGGTGGTACAGATTTAATAAGCGGTGAATATTTTAACTGCTTTAACTACACAGCCCTTGGACACCTTCATAGACCTCAGAAGGTTGGAAGTGACAGAATTAGGTACTCCGGTTCTTTGCTAAAGTACTCTTTTTCAGAAAGAGATCACAAAAAAGGTGTAACTGTAGTTAATATTAATGGAAAGGGAGAAGTTTTTGTAGAACTAAGGGAATTAACTCCTAGAAGGGATATGAGAATTATAAAGGGACCAATAAATGAACTGATAAATCCAGAAGTTTATAAACAAGGCAATGTAGAAGATTACGTGTATGCAATTCTTACAGATGAGGGAGAATTAGTAGATCCTATATCTAAATTAAGAGCAGTTTATCCAAATATAATGGGATTGAGAAGAGAAGAACTGGGACAACTAGAGGAAAGTAGAACTTCTGCATCCAAAGGATACAGAGAGAAAGCTAAGCTTCAGCTCTTTGGAGAATTCTATAAAGCTATAGGAGGAAAAGAGCTGACAGAAGACAAGTTAAATATCATGAAAAAGATTATAGAAGAGGTAGAGAAAGAGGGGAAATAAGGTGAAACCACTTAAGTTAACTATGAGTGCCTTTGGTCCTTATGCATCAGTAGAAATAATCGATTTTACAAAGCTAAAGGATAAAAGCATATTCTTAATAACCGGTCCTACGGGAGCTGGAAAGACTACTATTTTCGATGGTATAAGCTATGCTCTTTTTGGAGAAGCATCAGGTACAACTAGAGAAAAAGATAGTTTAAGAAGTGACTTTGCTTCACCAGAAACTTCTACCTTTGTAGAATTGGAGTTTTTACTTAGAGGCAAGGAGTATAAGGTAACTCGCTATCCTCAGCAGGAAAGAAAAAAGTCAAGAGGAGAAGGCTTCCTAATAAAAAATGCAGATGCAGAATTAGTAATGCCTAACAATGAAGTTATAACCAAAGTCAGCAATGTTGATGCTAAAATAAGTGAACTACTAGGAATAAATAAAAATCAGTTTAGACAAATTGTAATGCTACCTCAGGGAGAATTTAGAAAGCTTCTAGATGCGGAAAGTAAGGAGAGGGAACTAATATTTAGAAAAATATTTGGAACTGAAGCTTTTGCATTTATTCAGTCCAAATTAGATAAACAAAGTAAAGAGCTATATAAAAAAATTGAAAGTATTAAAACTCAAAGAGATACTCATGTAAAGCATATTGATGCTAGTGAAGAGGAAACTTTGCTAAAGCTTATAAATGGGGAAAATTTAAATATAATTGAAATAATTCAGGTTACAAAGGAACTTATAGAAAAGGACAGAGAGAAGAAAGATAAGCTCTTTGAAGAGATAAAAAGTTTAAAAGAACAACAGGAAAAGCTTCAAAAGGATATAGTTAAAGGAGAAGAAATAAATAAAAAGCTCAAGGATAAGAAAGAAGTTAATGATAAATATAATGAACTTTTATTAAAGAAAGAGGAATATGACAAAAAGCAAAACAATTTAGAAAAGGGGAGAAAAGCCCTAGAGGTAAAATTAGTAGAGGATTTATTAGTAGAAAGAGAAAATAAGATTAAAGAGAAAGTTATCCAGCATAAGGATATAGAAGAAAAGGTAAAAGAACTAGAAGAGAAGGTTAAATCATTGGGAGAAACTCTGAAAAGAGAGGAGGCTAAGGATACAGAAAGAAAGAAGCTTGCTGATAGTATAACTACTTTAAATAATTATGAGGAAAAGGTTAGAGGTTATGAAGAAAAAAATATAAGAAAAGAACAGCTTAAGAAAAAGCTTATAGATAAAGAAAAGGGATTAAAGAACTGTAGAGAAAAGATAGGCAGTGAAAAATTTAGTCTCCAAAAATCCAATGAGGCACTAAGGCTAGCACAGGAAGCGAAGGCAGAGGAGGTAAAACTTAATAAGGAAGTTGAGAATAAGGAGAATCTTATTAAGGAAATGAGGTTTATTTATAGTAAATGGAAGGAATATTTTACTCTTCAGCTTTCTCATAAAAAGGAAAGTGATGAATTTAATGAATTTGAGATAGAGTTTCAAAAGATAAAAGCAAAATATGAGCTCATGGAAGATAACTTTAGGAGAGGGCAAGCAGGACTTTTAGCAAAAAGTTTAAGAGAAGGAGAGCCTTGTCCTGTGTGTGGTTCTATAGAACATCCATCACCAGCAGAACATATTGATGGAGTCCCTACAGAAGAAGAACTGAAAAGAGAGAAGGCATTATATGATGAAAAAGTTAAAGATAGAGAAAAAAGGTACGAAGAGCTTATTTCTTTAAAACAAAGGATAAAGAGTCAAAAGGAAAGCTTATCAGAATTAACAATTAAGATAGAAGAATCCTTAAATGAAAATATAAAAGACATTGAAGAAAGTAAAGTACTTAATTTCTTATCGGAAAAAGGAAAAATCCTTGCAGCAGAGTTAACTAAGTTAAAAGAGAAGCAGGATAAAGTAGCAGAACTTGTGAAAAACAAGGAAACTATAGAAGTGAAAATAAAAGCCCTAGAAACTGATATAAAGAAATTAGAAGAGGAAGCAGATGTTTTAGAGAAGGAGCGAACAGAACTATACGGTCAGGTAAAAGGTGAAGAGGAGCTAATTAAGAATATCGAAGAGGAAATTCCTGAGGATATAAGAACCTATGCTAAGCTTTCGGATAGAGTTAATAAGCTCAAAAGCTGCTTAAAGGAGCTGGAAGACTCTTATAAAAAGGCACAAGATAACTATAATGATTCTAAGAATGCACACGCTGCTTTACAGGCAGATAAGGAAGCTAGGGGAAAGAATATAGAGGAAGAAACTGCAGAAATTAAAACACAAAGAATATTGTTAGGAAATAAGATTAAGGATTCTGGTTTTGAAGATTACAGTCAATATGTTTTATTTAGAATGACTGAAGAAGAAATTAAGCTTTTAGAGAAGGATATAATAGAATATCATAAAAGTTTAAATTCTTTAAAGGGTATGCTTGAAAAAGCTAAGAAGGAAACGGGAGAATTAAGGGAAGTTGTCATTGAGACCTTGAAAGAGGCTTTAAATGGAATTAAAGTCCACCAGGAACAGTTAGAAGAGCAGGAAAAAAAGATTTTTGCCAGAATAAATAATAACAAAAAGTCTCTTAAGGAAATTGAGGACATAAGCAAGACTATAGCAGCAGAGGAAGAAGAGTATAGGATTATTGGAGAACTATCCAGTATGGCTAATGGTTTTAATAGCGAGAGAATAACCTTTGAAAGATATGTGCTAGCAGCCTACTTTGATGAGATAATAAGTGCTGCTAACATAAGACTAAGGAAGATGAGTTCAGGAAGATTTATATTAGCCAGAAAGGAAGAAAAGGGGAAAGGAAAGAAGCAGGAAGGTCTAGAGCTTGAGATATTTGATAACTATACTGGAAAGGCACGCCATGTTAGAACATTGTCTGGAGGAGAGAGCTTCAAAGCATCTCTAGCTTTAGCTCTCGGATTAGCAGATGTAGTTCAATCCTATGCTGGAGGAATAAGCTTAGATACTATGTTTGTAGATGAAGGCTTTGGGACACTAGATAACGAATCCTTAGATAATGCAATTCAGTGTCTTATAGATCTTCAAAAAGGGGGAAGACTTGTAGGGATCATATCACATGTTCAGGAGTTAAAAGAAAGAATAGATGTGCGGTTGGAGATAACTCCTGCTAAGGAAGGAAGTAAAGCTAGGTTTATAGTATAAGTAAAAGACGACGTAACTTAGGAAAATACTTACTAAGTTACGCCGTCATATTTTCAAATTATAAATCAAAGGGGGATATAAATGAGGATAGAAAATAAAAAAGCACTTGTTGCTTCTTTAACATTAGCAGTAGTGGCAATGTTTTGGGGCACAAGTTATGCTATTGTAAAGGATGTGCTAAATGATATAAAGCCTTTTCAATTGATGACTTTAAGATTTGGGTTTTCAACATTGATATTGAGCTGTATATTTTTTAAAAAACTTAAGAAGATAACCAAGAAAGACATATGCCAAGGTTCTATAATTGGGATTTTTTTATTTTTTGCTTTTC
The DNA here is from genome assembly GCF_033659955.1 of Clostridium tanneri. Lineage (NCBI taxonomy): Bacteria > Bacillati > Bacillota > Clostridia > Eubacteriales > Clostridiaceae > Clostridium > Clostridium tanneri. The sequence continues at coordinate 3,458 of NZ_JARUJP010000025.1, read as the reverse complement.
TATTTTTAGTAATAGGAATATTATATACAACTGCTTCAAAGCAGTCTTTTATAGTTGGAGCTTACGTAATATTAGTACCATTTTTAGCGTGGATTATAAACAAAAGACCTTTAGATAGATATGAACTTATTGGAGCGGCAGTGGCGACTATTGGGATTGGGTTGCTTACATTAGATAACAGCTTTAGCATTAATAAAGGAGACGGAATATCTATACTTTGTTCTATATCCTTTGCTTGTCACATGATTGCTATAGAGTATTATAGTAAAGAGTCTGATCCTATAATCTCAACTATAATACAGTTTGCTATTACGGCAGTGTTTTTTATTCTACTTACAGGAATTTTTGAGTCTTATAACATAAAATTAGATAGAAAGATGATAAAAGCAACCACTTATCTTGTAATCATGACTACGGTAATACCCTTTTTAGTTCAGAATATAGCTCAACAGTATATCTCATCTACAAGCACAGCACTAATTTTCACTTTAGAGTCTGCCTTCGGAGGAATATTTGCAGTATCCTTTTTAGGAGAAGAAATGTCAACAAGAATGATAGTAGGGGCTATTATAATTTTCTTAGGAATTATTACCGAGGAGACAAAGTGGAAATTCTTTAAAAGATAATATTGTGTTTAGAATTTTCTTAAGTTATAATTAATAACTAATATTATGTAAAATAAATTCAAAGGAGGTATACCAAGGTCTATTAACTTTGGTAAAAAATTATGAAGGAATTAATAAAGGTTACATCTAGAGAAGATATATTTTCAAAGTACATAGGCACTCCTGTAGAAAAACTTCTGCTTAGTCACAACTTAGGACAGTTAGATGGTCAGTATTCTTCTGCAGAATTATTAATAGGAATGTGCATGGATAACCGCAAACAGTTAAATATACCAAGTAATTTTGCTTATATCCTTCGTACTGGTGGTGGAAACTTACGTTTTAGTGAATTTAAAGTATCTTATGCTGTTTCAGTTGGTGGAGTTAAGGCAATAGCGTTGATAGGACATAATAACTGTGGAATGGTAAATTTGATGTCCAAAAAAAATAAGTTTGTTAACGGTCTAGTAGAAAATGCAGGATGGGATGAAAAGAGAGCAGAAGAACATTTTATGAATTTTGCTCCTATGTTTGAGATTGATGATGAAGTTGATTTTTTACTAAGTGAAGCAGTACGTTTAAGGATGAAATATCCTAAAGTTTTAGTAGCTCCACTTATGTACAATGTAGAGGACAATCTTTTATATTTAGTTAGAGAAGAGTAAAAGCTTTGAGAGAGTATGTATAATTAGTTTGTGAAATATATACATGCTCTCCATTTATGAGCAGTATAATAGAATGTGAAATAGAATTAATGATAGTAAGGAGAATTACAATGAAATTAGATGGAGCTAAAAATGAAGTAGATAAGCTTCATATGATAATGCTATTTATTTTTATTGCAGTATTTGTTTGGTCAATAATTAACCCTAAGGACTTGTTCACTTGGTTTTTAGAGGTACTCCCTGCAATTATAGGTTTAGTGACAATACTACTAACATACAATAGGTTTAGGTTAACCAACCTAGCTTATATTCTCATATTGATACATTCTATTATCTTAATTATTGGTGGACATTACACCTATGCAGAGATGCCTATCTTCAATTGGTTAAGAGATACTTTTCATCTTTCTAGAAACTACTATGATCGGTTGGGCCATTTTGTACAGGGGTTTATACCTGCAATCATTATTAGAGAAATACTATTACGTAAATCACCCCTAAGGCAAGGAAAACTGCTAAACTTTTTAACTATATCTGTTTGCTTAGCAATCAGTGCTTCTTATGAATTATTAGAATGGTGGGTAGCAAAAGCTACAGGTACTGCTGCAGAAGCTTTTTTAGGAACACAAGGGGATGTGTGGGATACGCAGTGGGATATGTTTTTAGCGCTAATAGGAAGCATTTGTTCATTATTGACTTTGTCCAGCATACATAATTTCTTTTTGCAAGGTTTATGCTCGAAAAGGGGGCGTTAAAAATAAAGCATTTAGAATTTACGAATAATAAAAACATAGAGTTAGCATATGATATAAGTGCTGGTATTATGGCTATTATAGCAATGGTAGTAGTGTTACTTCAGTTTACCAATTCTATTGATGCAGCTCAACGATATTACCTAAATATTATTGATAAAGTTATCTATTTTATCTTCCTAGCAGATTCAGTTGTTCGTTTTTTGTTATCTAAAGAAAAGAAAAATTATTGGAAACATAATATTTTTGATCTAATTGCAGTTATTCCCTTTGATTTATTTACAGCATCTCCATCAGGAAGTATTTTTAAATTATTGAAAGTTATTGCCTATTTCTTAAGAGTATTTGATAACCTAAAGGACATCCTGTTTACTAATGGGTTCATCTATTCATTATGTGCTACAATTTTGATAACTCTGATAGGTTCGGTGGGTATATACTTTGCAGAAAAAGGTATTAGCCAGTCTATTGATAGCTTTGGGGATGCTCTATGGTGGAGTTTTGTTACGGTGACTACAGTTGGGTATGGGGACATCAGTCCAACCACTGTAATTGGAAGGGTTATTGCTTGCTTACTAATGTTTTCAGGAATTGGTTTTTTAGGTATTCTTACAAGTACTATTTCCACATATTTCATTACTAAAAGCTTTCAAAAGAATAAGAACAAAATGCTAGAAAAAGAGTTTGTTCTAGATCTTACTGAATATACTGAGATTGAAAGAAAAGCTATTATAAGTTATGCAGAGTATATTAAGGAGAAAAACCTTAACGACACAATGTAGGGTAAGGTTTATAGTTGAGGCAATTAGAGTAATGAAAGTGCCACTGTTTCATTTTTGTAAGAGATATTGGCATTTTGGTGTATTATTTAAATACTTCAATATTAAACTTGCTTCATATGGTGAAATACAACTAAAGTATAAGAAACTAGTCCTGGCGTACCGCTATATAAAATTTAAAGAAATGTAAAGAAAAATAAAGAAAAAGCAACTTAATTTAGGTTGAAGTGGTATTGGGGCTAGATTTGAAGAAACTAAAGCTGATACAATAACATTCGTCGCTTGGTGAGCGGCAAATAAGTATTACAAATGTTTAGTTATGTTTAAAAAAGTGTTGTTGACACTAAAAAATATTTGTGATACTATATAAAAGCTGTCAAGAAAGATTGAAAATAAAAAATATTAAAAATCTTATTGACAAAGCAAGATAAAAATGATAAGATATACAAGCAGTCGAGTTAAATCGACATGATCCTTGAAAATTAAACAGAGTGAAGATAAGATAACTTATTTTTGAATAAACCAGCAATTCTTTAATGAATCTTCTCAATAAATTGGGAAGTAAGCGACTATCACAAAATCATAGGTTTTGGATGTCTGCTTAAGTAATGAGTCACAAACTTTTAAATTGAGAGTTTGATCCTGGCTCAGGACGAA
>NZ_JARUJP010000024.1:0-57535 GCF_033659955.1 Clostridium tanneri | reverse complement strand
ATCTGAACTTTCTCTCTTGAAATACTTGACTTATAGTGTTTGCATTCTACAATGGTTTTGTATGTTACACCCATAAGTTTAAACTCAATATATCCATCAATTTGGTAATTGCCGTCATCAACTTCTATTATTTTATTATGTTGAACTTTGCAGTCACTCAAATGTTTTACTTGCTGTAATAATATTTGCAAAGAATACTTTTCAAAGTCTGTAGGACTCATATCAAGTACAGATTCATGTGTTGGTATAAACATAATCTCCCCCCTCCCCATAAACATTGTTGAAAAGCTATAGAAATACTGGACAAAGATATGAGTAATTAGACTATTACTCATATTAAGATTGACATAGATCCATAGACAAATTGGAATTTTTCTATTTTTTATTTTTGTTGTAAAAATCTATCATCATTTTTTCTATTATTTCAAATTCAAATGTTGGCACGGACAAACGATTCCCATCTGACATTCTACCACCAGTTTTTCTTCCCAAATCTGTTAATACCCAATCACCAAATTTGTCTTTAATGACCAAACCCATATCCTTCCACATATCATATACCCCTGTTGCTCTCATACCAACTTTTTGTGCTACAAACCTTGCTGACATTCTATTCATTTTGTTTCCTCCTTTACTTTTACAAATTCCTATTTGTCATTATTCCAATCACCACAACAAATTTATAATTTAACTGCAGCATTATGCTTATTTGATGAGGTTATGTACGAAAGCCCTCCACTATTTCTGTTGTTATTATTGTTGCTTTTTGAGTTTAACCGTTGTAGTCGTGCCCATAGCGGAAGCTTCATAGCTTAATACGCCGTTTTGGTATGTCATAATTTTAGTATCATCACTCGAAGCGAGCAAAGCACTTTCAGTTTTACTATGGTCATTTTTCGAAGTCCATGAATAAGGTTCGTCAGCAGTTGTTGGAGTGGAGAAAGAACCCGCCCAATAAAGTGATTTTGTGTTGCCATTATCACTTACCCAGTAGATTGTAATCGTATCACCACTTATTGTTGCAGCTTGATAAGAGTCATTGGATTTGCTATTTTCTTGTTTCCATTCCCCCATCAAGTCAGGTATTTTCTTTTCAGATGTCTTACCTCCATTGCCAGAGCTTGTCGGTGTAGAACTACACCCAGTAAATATTGTTATAAGCAGAGCCACGCAAAGGCTAGTTATCGCCAGTTTTTTCATTTTCATTATCCTCCTATATTTTTAGTCTAGTCTTAACTTAATCTAGCAGTCACCTTGTACTATATCAAGTAAAAGTACAAGTTAAATTACTATTTATCAAGTTATCTTTAATCTTCATTAAACTACTCATTATTAGCCTAATCAGCATACCATTAGCATGTCCAATTATTTGGATAATGAGAAGTTATACTAAGACTTATCAATACTATTATCTTTTCAGTGATATGTCATAATTTAAGAAAGTTCAGTCCGAATTGAATCTATAATTATGTTACCTCAACTCTACAAATTGGAATTTATTTGTTTAATCTTTTATGAGAATTCCAATCTTTTTTATCTTATGAGCGGTAATAATGGTATAACTATATGCATTAACTGTTATTTCACAATTATCTATGTCTATATACCAGTTTTTACCCTTTCTAACTATTATGGCATTGGAATTTAGTATTTTGTCGATACACCACTTTACTACATCGTCCACATCTAAAAAAAGATTCTTTTTAATCCGTCCAACTCCCAATTCGGTTGTGTGCAACTTATCTAAGTTTTGTATCACTTCACATTTATTATCATTCATTTTTGTCACCATGTATTTTCCTTCACAAAATTACTATTTATTGAGTGGTTTTTCATGTTTGATTAAACTTCCTATTATTAGCCTAATTAGAACACTAATTGTACCACATATTATATGGATAATGGGAAGTTACTACAACAAATAAAACTTCTCAGAACGATAGTATTTATTATCTTATAACTTCTGTTCCCATTCGTAATATTTGAGATTTTTTTCTATTGACTCCTGATATGCTTTATTAAATTTCTTGATCAACTCACAAACTTGATTTTGAATTTTTTCCAAATCTTCTTTCTCATTCATCTTTAAAAATATCGTATCTAATAATTCATTATTCCATTTGTCTTCATCTCCAATTGATATACCGGATATTAAGCAAGCACTAATTTTTAAAGGGCATATATATATAAACATTCTTCCCTCAGGAAAATATTGGTCATCAACTATGACATCAAGATAGGATTGAGGCAAATCCCAATCTTGTTCAATTGAATATTTTATTTTCTCAACTTCTGGCTCATGTGCGTCGAAAGGATTATATAGTGGATGATTGAATTTTAAAAAATTAGTTTGCTCTCTTTTCTGCTTATAAATTTTCTCAACTTTATATTCATGACTAACTTCAAACTTTCTACTTTTTAAATAATTTATTATTAAAGGCTGTAAATGAGATGGAATTTCATCAGCAGTTTGAATATCAGAAATAATAAGATCATTATCAAACTTCTCAATAGAATTTTGTTCATGTGTAATTTTATCATATATAAATTCAATATAATTTTTTAGTTTTTTAAGGTTGTCCTCATCTTTAATGCTTTTTATACTTCGTACTGCTTTAATTCTTGAAATTATACCATCTTTATTAGAATTTATTTGATTATCTTCTACTTTATCCTTCTGTTTTTCAATTGCTTTTTTCCTTCTTGCGATTGATATATTTCCTGCTATTGAGGAGTTAAATGTTGGAGTTTGTTTATTACCACTAGTACTATTCCATTTTAAAACTTTATCAACTACTTTTAACTTTAAAAGCTCTGGATATATTTCATCATCTTCATTAAATTCTTTGATGCTTTCTACTAAATAATAAGTAAATACGCCATGTCCAAATCCATTATTGGGATAACTATACTCATCTTCACGGCAAGACGCCAATGTAATCCACCCATCATTATTACTGTTTGCTATATCCTGCATAAATGTTTTATTGTCAATTTTACCTTTAGAACTTCTTACATCTTGTCCGGAATGGCAACAATCAAATATACGCACGTTGATTCTGTCATTTTTTCTTAATAATCCACTAATATCTCTTAATGGTAGTCCAGTCTGAGTAATATTGTCTCTTTGTGTATATGGTAAAACTAGATAAGATTCTCCATCAACATTATCCCCATGACCAGAATAATAAAATAGAATCGTATCTCCTGGTTCACTTTTATCAAGTAGTTTCCTTATTTCATCTAGTATGTTTTCAGGAGTCCTTTCATCATATATATTTAATAATTCACAATAAATATCCTGTTTCGCGAAATCACAACAATTGATAAGGGTCTCTTCTAATAAATTTACATCAGCATGACAATATGATATTGCTGAATAGTTTTTGTAATCTTTATACTCCTCACAACCTAAAAGTATAGCAAATCTTTTCACATTAATACCTCCATTTATTCTCTATTGATTTATTGTAACTAGAAAGTACTTATAAAATTATTAACTTAATGTTAAATTCTTCAGTTCTAATTATTAGCCTAATGAGGATTATAATTATTAAAAATTATAACGTTTCTAATTTCCGACGCCGAGAATCTTAGAAAGCTCTTTTATTAGCTTTTCAGGTGTAGCTTGGCTATCTTTTCAAGCCAAACTGAACGGAAATTTTTTGATAGATGAAGTACCTCTAAAGAGCATTATTAGCTTTTAACAATCCAGCAAGCTCTCTTTCCTGTATAATCCCTATCGGCCAGTTCATTTGATCCTGCAACTTCTTTATATAGTTTTCTAAGTTCTGTGAGCACTTCTTAGCAGTAATAAAAACTACAACACATTTTTCAAATTCAATGAACGGTCTGACGATTTGGTACGCTATTCCTACTGGAACTGAGTCTGTTTTTATCTCTTGCCCAGATTTAAAAGGCATACATAAAAATATCTTTTTGCCTTTGTAAAAAATCGGAATCTCCATATCAGATATCTCAAAAACTCCATGTGGTTTCTTAGACTCCCTATCTAGAATTACTGGATCTACACCATTAATAACAGAAGCTATTTTTTCTCTTAACTGATCATCATTTAATTGTATTAATTTATCAATATCTTCTTTAGTAACTTTTGTGCTTGAAATATATTGATATTTCTTATAAGTGTTTTTCATATAGTCATAAATATCTATTACCTCAAATGGCTCAAATAAATTCAACTCAACTTGCCCTGTTTCATTTGTTAGTAACAGATAATCTGCAATATTTCTGAGCAGTAAAGCTTTCTGTAATTCATTCATCTTTTCTATATTTTCTAATAATCTTTCAAATGTTAGTTCTAAACTTTTCTTAAAATACTCTTTATCTATTATTTTTAGACTAGTCAGTACTCTTAATAATTGGGTATTATCTAATTCCTTAAAATTAACATCTAATTCCTGGTTATCAACTACATCTTCATTCTTTGTTTCAGCATATAAATTTTTTTGAGATTTAATAAACATTCTTAAAGAGTGATTATCATCGATTAACTCTTTTAATTCTGAATTATTTAAGCACTTATTAACCAAGGTATAAATTTTCTCTACAAGCACAACACACTTCTCAGAAAATTTACTGTGTCCAGATAATATATATAAGCATAAACTCTGGTTTAGATTACAAATAGCATAGATTCCTGGTATATATAATTCATCTAATTTTTTATTTAATATATATTCTAGTCCCCATATACATCTATCCATTCTTGAAAAGAAATAGTTATCTGTAGAATTTCCAATTTCAGTATATCCTCTGCTAAAAGCTTTTATTTTTAAAAACATAGCCATAGTATCTAAATTTATCTTTTGTAAACTTATTTCCTGCTTTTCTAAATCAGACCCTTTCATTGTTGAGTAAGCATAATAAAAACTATTATAATAACTTAAAGATTCTTCATCATAAACAATTTGATAAGCTTTATTAAATGCTCTATCTAAAAGTACCTTTTCATGTGGAATTAAAACGTTGCTATCTGCTAAAGCCGCCACAGCTAACGCTGATTCTGCTATTCCTTGTCTTTCTCTCATACTTAATCGTTCTCTAGTTTTTCTATCTAAAATGACTTTATGAATATCTCTCACTAGGTCTGGTAATATTACTTTAATTTTATCTCTCATAAATAATTCTCCCTTCATTCGTAATGCTTTTTATAAAATCTCCATTTTCCAATAATACTTTTTCATATTCTTTCTTTGTCAAACAAATCGGATCAATATTGTACCTACTTAGAATACATCTTTTAACTATACTCCTTCTTTTAAAAGTCGAGAAATCGTAAAAATCATCTGAAACTACAAGTAAATCAATATCTGTATGACTACCCATCAAACTGCTTCCGAACAAAATTATTCTGTTAATTTCTAAATATTTAATTAAATAATCAATATTTAATCCCATCTCAAACTCCTTAAACTGTATTTCATCTAACTACGGTATTTGTAAAACTCTTAAAACAAGTATTCATATTCGCTTTTTCAACTACGCATTATAGACATAATCTGCAGTACTTAGAGGTGTTGAATATATTTACTTTCATAGTGTTTTTTACAATATAACTCATATTTTACCATAAAACCAACAAAAAATATATAAAAAGTAAGAGTACTGTCGTCACTTCACAGCACTCTTACTTTCCAAACCATATTAAACTTAATATACCTACTTCTTATCTTCCTTAGAATTAATCACTCCAACAAGCGCATCAATACTAGTAGCTATTCTAGCAATATCCTTAGTTATAACTTTCAAATTAGTAAGAATATCCTTCATATCCTTCAAAAGTGTTTCAGATGCATTGGGAGATAGATTCAAAGTTGCTTGAGTAAGGTACTTTTGAAACTCTTTATCATCCTCTTCACCTAAAAATTCTAAATAGTTAATTTGGTTGTCCCTTTGCCATTTATTTTCATCTTTATTCCAAACTAACTCCAGATTTATATAAACATATTTCTTAAATCTAGCTAAGTTTGTTATCGTACCCTCTAACTTAATTTTCTTTAATTCTTCTAGTATTTCTTCTGGACTAAAGTTCTTATCAATGTAGTTACCTATTATATTGTTTTTAACTTTAGATATCAAATATGAAAAGGACTCATAATTTTTATTCAGAACAAAGCACCTCTTAATTCTTTTTACCTTACCATTTTATTTTCTATAATTATGTTATATACTATTTTCATTAAAGAATTTGCTTTCAACTCTTTGCATTACTATGTCTTATAGCAATTATTCATTGTATAATTTAATGATGAATTTATATACTGTTGAGGTGGGTAAGGAGTCCATCACGGTATACCGTGATAGACTTCTTACCCACCTCAACACATTAAAAATACCTCCCTAAAAATTCAAATGAATTCGGGAGGTAAAAATACAATTTCTTTTATGTTTGCTTTTTTATTTTCTTTATCATACTCTATTTCTATAGTGTCAATAAAGTTAACTATAAACTCTCTTCTAATTCTAGTTATTTCTTTCATATTAGGTTTCATAAATAATGCTGGTATAAACATATAAACTATGTTATCAAATTCACCTCTAGCCATCTTCTTAACCTTTAGTTTAGTTTTCAGCATTTCTCTTGTACGTTTATAGTTTTCCATTAAATTTCCATATACAGCGTATTGAAGCTGAAAAATTTCTTTTAAATTTTGTTCTTTTTCAACTTCTATTTGATTTTTAATTTTATTTAGTGTTTCTTCAGTTTCTTTTTCTTTATCTGTAACTAAATCTATAGTACTAACTATATCTTCTACTCTCTTGTCAAACTCTAAATTATAGCATTCCCAAAATCTATCTGTATTTTGAAATTTGAATAGATCCATTGTTAAATATTTCATAAATTCGTCTTCTGCAATACTGCATGGAATAATGATATTACACTTTTTTCTTTCTTTTTTATTATTTGCACATTTATAAACCGTGTTTCTATTTACACCAGGATACTTAGGTTTCATAGCTCTTTTGCATTTAGAACATATTAGTTTTCCTTTTAAAATGTACTCTGTATCATAATAAAATGGGTCCTTATTCTCAGCCCTTTGACACCTTTCCTGTAAGATTTCATTCCAGTGATCTTTATTGATAATAATATTTTCATCACTTAAATAAGACTTAATTGGCTCATAATCATGCTTACCCGGATTTCTCCTTCCTCCTCTTCTGTCCCATAACATTTGACCAGTATAAGTTTCATTTTTAATTATTGCTTCAACTTTACTCTTGCTCCATTTAATAAAGCTGTACTTTTCATTCATCTCTTTAGCAATTTTTCTGTAACCTAATCCAGAAGCGTATAAGTCAAATATTTTTTTTACTAACTTACTTTCAAGTTCTGATACTTTAAGCTTTGTATAATTCTTTTTCTTATCTTGTAAATCTCCTAAATGTCTATCCGCTACATAACCAAAGGGAACTTTACCTCCTGGCCAATTACCTTTTGATATACAAGCTTTTCCCCCTTCTTTTACCCTAGTTGAAAGTAAATTAATCTCCATTTCAGCAAGACTTGTAAATATGATATGCAGAAGTCTTTTTACTTTTGGATTAGAATCTTCAAAGTCTTCTCCTTCTTTAACATAATGTATTTTGACCTTACATCTTTCAAAAAAAAGTTCTAGTGCTATTGCATCTTCTACAACTCTTGATAGCCTATCTCTTGAATATATGATTAAATGCTTAAATTCTCTTCTCTGGGCCTTGTGTAATAATTCTGTAAGTTCTGTTCTTCCTCTAAAGTTATCTATAATATTTAATTTATCAAACTTTTTACCTGATACTTTAGTTGCGGGCTTTTTCTCTTCAAATATCAGTGAGTCTTCTAATATCCATTTTTTATATTCAGCATAATTTTTTGCAGCACTTAGTTGACTTTCTATAGAGTTCCCCTCTTCTCCCTGCTTTGTAGTAGATACTCTTAAATATGCTGCAGCAGTTATTTCATATTTATTTTTATTAGCGTTGTTTAATTTTAATGGCTTTTCCATCAATTAGAATCTCTCTAATATCTGTATTTAATAGCATCTCTAAAATAGCAGGGTGGTTATTTACAAGATCATCTATAATTATAGTTACATAATCTGATTGCATTATTGGTAGAATTATAGATTTAAAATTTTGTTCTAAGAAGACAATTTTATTTTCAAGTTCTTCAATTTCTTTTTTTATTTTTAATTGGTCATCATTAGCGGTTAGTATACTTTCTCTAAGCTTCTTATTACTGTTATCCTTTAAATAGCTTTCAACATCAGCACTTTGATTTTTTATAATATTAACTAATTGTTTTTTACAATTTCTTTTTCTCTGACTTAATTCGGATATAACTACTTCTAATACACTGTCAATTTTATATCCAAAAATAAGTTTTTCAAATAGACGCTCTATCAAATTCTTAATAAATTTGTCTTTTCTTATTTTTATACAATTTTTAGTTTCACACTGAAAAAAATCACCCTTTGATTTAATGCTTTTAAAGCATTGCTTACAGTAAAGCATACCACTAAACAAGTTTTTTTCTTTCCTGGGTTTTATATTTCTTACCTTTTTATCACTTCTATAACCATTATATTTAACCCATTTGTTAGCTGCTGCCAACCATTCAAAAGGCTTTATCAAAGCATCTACATTCGTACATGAATGAAAGTGATCAATATCTAAATCTAAAATTTCCTCATCATATTCTATTTTAAAGTCTTCATATTTATACTCTAAGTACTTAGTCTGTAACCCAGCATATATAGGTCGGCTTATTATACTTTCTATTTTTGTGTTATCTAACTTATATACTTCGTTAATATATTCCTCTCCCTTTCCTTCAGATTTTAGTCTAAGTTTTACTTTTATATCTTGTGGATTCTTTACATCATCTGTATCTAAATAGATATCAAATATATTCTGTACAATTTCTGCTTTAATTCCATCCTTTACATATTGATTTTTTATTTTATCGCGATAATGTCCAAAAGCTGCTCTTTTGTCATATGTTCTCTCTCCTCTTTTAACTTTCATCCCTGCTAATATTCTTTCTCTAATATTTTGTGGTTCTAATTCAGCAACTGCCATAATTAAATTTTCTATAAAATTCGATGCATAGTCTTTGGTTTCTGTTAACTGAACATCATTACTATAAAGTATCTCAATTCCTAATTCTTTAAAAGTGTTTTTTATGTCTATATAATCTTCAAATCTTCTTGTAAGTCTATCTCTTTTAGTCACAATTATTTTCTTAAAACAACCTTTTTCCGCATCTTTAATGAGCCTTAAAAATTCACTTCTCATCTTATAATTCTTTTGTGAAGCTGAAATGAATTCTTCATACACATCGTATACAAGCAAATTGTTTTCTGCTGCATATCTCTTATTTGTTATAACCTGAGTTTCTAATCCTGACTTATAACCTTTATTGGATTCTCTAGCATATATCGCAACATATTTATAAGCATTATCTATCATGTTTTCTACCGTCTTTTCTATAGTTGGAATCTTCAACTTCATCCAAAATCACCTTAAATACTTCATAGTTATCTAGTATTTTATTTATTATAAAATTTATAAGTTTATTCGTTGATTCTTCATTATTTTTAAATATAACTTCAATATTTTCTTTTCCTTCTATCTTTTTCATTGGTACCTCCAAGAATCTTTTTATATGATAGATTTTTTAATTTCCTATAATATTAATTGGAAAATTAATTTGCACTTATAAAATTATTCATCAAAATAAAGGCATAATTAATATCTATATTCCTAATAGTTTTAGTAACCTTTTTATTATAGTTTAAATAGTAGTAACTTATATAACTTGGATATAGATTAATCTGATAGTATACTAGTATCATTGTTAGTGCACATCTTAAGTCAAGAGGAAAATCATCAGCGTGCCTCCTAACATATCCACTCTTATAATCTATAACCTCTATGCTTCCATCTGCTCTCTCAATAACTTTATCTACTTTAGCAAATAAAGTTACTCTTTTATTAATCTTTTTTCTTAGTGTTTTATTTGTAATTAGGCTATCAATACCAATATCTTGTGGATTGTAGTAGTAGCTTAAAAGCATATTGTGTGCTCTAATTTTAAACCTTCCCTCCTCTCTGTATGACTCATATCCTTCTTCAATCCAATTTCTCTCAAGTAAATTTAACAGCATTTTTATTGTCTTTTCTTCTCTATCTATAATCATATTAAAATCAGCCATTGTTTGATGAATGCTTTGATCGAAAGATAAAAACTTATTACTTTTTAGTACTTTACTTTTATTACTATTTCTTTTTACTAAAACAGAATTGAAAAATTCTTTTCTAAGATATTCAGAATATAAATTGCTGTAACCCACTGCTACACCTCAACATTAATTAATCATTAAACTTTGCTACGATGATGTTTAATATTTGATACAAAATGAGAATATTTTTTAAAATTTAATTGGGCAAATTAAATTCCTTTTAATTAGAATTTTTAAATGACTTAACTCATTTCCGACGCTTAATGCGTCAATTAAATTATATAACTGACGCATTATAATATTCAATAGAAGTTTATGGTATAGTTTCCTATAAAAACATTGCATAAATATATAGTTTTCAATAAAATAGTTTTAGGTATATTTTTCCTTTAATATAAATTCGGCAGTGTAATTTCACTGCATAGTTAAGAGGTGCAATTGATGAATAGTTTCTCAGAAAGATTTAAGCTGTTGAGAGTTGAGAAGGATTTATCTCAACATCAGTTAAGTATAGAATTAAATATTCCCAGGACAACTATTTCGTCCTGGGAATTAGGTAGAAGATCACCTGATATTAAAACAATTGAATATCTTGCTGATTTTTTTAAAGTTTCAATAGATTACTTATTAGGTAAAAATGACACTCGCAATCCATTACATTTAACTGAAATAGCAAATAGTATATACAGTACAATTAAAGAGGATGTTGAACTAGCTCAGTTCATAGAAAAGCTTTCTAACTGTAAAGAGTTGCAAATTGTATCAAAACAGATAAAAGATTTATCAAAGCCTACCCTTATGACCCTAAGTAAAATAATTAAAGCCTTAGAATCTGATGAAACCACTATTAAATAAGTCTTTGAACTAGTGTTATTTTTTACGCTTGTACCTATCATCTAGTTCTGGCCAGTTTACCTTGTGCTTTATTCTAGATTTTTCAAATTCATCACAAAAGTACTGATATTCTTCATCTGTAAGTTGCTCTTTATTGAATTCTTTACCGTCATCTGTTACGAAAACTGTCTTTAATAGTTTCAACGAATCTTTCTCTGATATAAGAATCACCCCCTTGTTCAAAATATATGAACAAGGGTTTTCTTATACCACAAAATATAACCATGTACCGGTAAATAATACCTAAGATAAGTATATATATTTTTTTATGCAATAAATATATATTATAAGCTACCAAATATACTAGATGCTTGATTATAATTTATAAACAATTTTGTCGAATGAAATGTTATAATCAACTTAGGCAAATTAAAAATGTACTTAGCTATAACTAAAAAACAATAATATACTCTTAAAATAATAAGCTGCGTCACTTTTTGTTTCAATAGTGCACATATGATGTTTTTGATACAGCATGAGAACTTTATGGAGTGATAGTTATGGCAGATCTAAAACTTAACAATAAAAAGGCTGTTTTATACGCCCGTGTAAGTACTGAAGAGCAGGCATCAAGAGATAATTCTATTCCTGCTCAGATAAAAGCTATTAAACAATTTGCATTAAAAAATGATTTAAATATAGTTAACGAATATGTAGACGAAGGAAAATCTGCAAGAACTGCGGACAGGCCTCAGTTTCAACAGATGATTAGTGACGCAAAGAAAAAAGATAAAAACTTTTCAGTAATATTGATACACAAAACAGACCGTTTCGCTAGGAATAGATCAGATTCAGTTATTTATAAAACACTTCTCCAAAAGGAATGCGGGGTTGAAGTTATAAGTATTACAGAAATATTTGATGATTCTCCTACTGGTAAGCTACTTGAGGGAATGATGGAAGTGATAGCTGAGTTCCACTCTCTAAACTTAGCACAGGAAGTCATGAAAGGAATGAAACAGAAGGCTGGAAAAGGTCTGTATGTTGGACGAACCCCCTTTGGATATTTTTTAGATGAAGATACAAAAAAACTAATGGTTAATGAAAAGGAAGCTGACGTTGTAAAACAGATTTTTCACATGTACTCCAATGGAGATAGCTTTGCAACAATTAAGGCTCATTTAAATAATGCCGGAATTTTTACTAGAGAAAATAAGCCTTGGGATTCATCTGCACTCAGACGTATGATTAATAATCCGGTATACACAGGAAAATATATATGGAATAAAACTAGACGTTCCACGAATCTTAAAAAGGATTCTTCAGAATGGATAACCGTTGAAGATTCGCATACTCCAATTATTACGAAAAATTTATATGAAGAGGTTCAAAGCGTAGCTAAATCTAAGTCTACTATTAAAGGCAAAGCTGCTAAAAGTATTTACCTACTATCCTCTATGATAAAATGCGGTCATTGTGGTCACAATATGATAGGTGATAAGAAGAAACACGTCTCTGGTAAGACATATTTTAGGTATGTGTGCGGCAATTATCTTAATCATAGACTGTGCTTTTACAATTTTGTTCATAAGGATGAAATTGAGAAGTTAGTATTTGAAAATATAAGAGAAATAGTTAGGACAGGCATAGTAGATCCTAAAAATATAATAGTTGTGGAATCTAACGCTTCTAATTCTGAACTGGACATCTTAAATGCAAATCTGAAGAAGATAAAACAAAAGTTTCAGAGGCAGTTTGAAGCTTTTGAAGCTGGCATTATATCACTTGATGAACTTCAAGAGGCTAAAAATAGAGTGTTAAGTGAGGAGAAAGAGGTAAATCAACAGATTAATGCCTTAAAGAAAAGCTTACAGAGTACTGATGCTAGTAGCAGCCTTAAATTGACTTTTAATGGGATTGAAGATATCCTAGAATTAAATGATCCCACTAAAATAAAGCTTTGGTTAAAGGAACGAATTTATAGTATTGAAATATTGAATAAGAGGGATATTATAATAAAATATAAGTTGCCAATATAATTCATTAAATATATTAGTTAGACGGATTGATTTTCATCTCGGTCTAACTAATATATAAATTAAGTCATATATTTCTTAGGAAAACTATTCCTATGCCTAT
Source organism: Clostridium tanneri (assembly GCF_033659955.1). NCBI lineage: Bacteria > Bacillati > Bacillota > Clostridia > Eubacteriales > Clostridiaceae > Clostridium > Clostridium tanneri. Next base: position 44,315 of record NZ_JARUJP010000024.1, on the reverse strand, counting down.
ATACGCTCTTCATAAAAAGATTCTATGTTTCAGTTTAATAAACAATCTACTACCTTAATGCTAAAACTGTGATTAAAGATTTATAAAAAGTTATTTCATATTAATAAATGGCATTAGTTACACAATGTGAATTGTAGATTATTACTTAAAATTTTTATCAATATCTCAATTCTTTAATAGGCTTGTCTTTTTCTCCGTCTTTATACTTCCAAAACACCCACCCATTTGTAGCTGTATCTTTCCCTGATATTTTTTTCTTTGCCTCAACTGCTGCTGTAGATACTGATTTATATTTAATTCCGTCTAAAAACACTTCTTGTGTTTCTCTATTGAATTTAGCATTAATGACTTTCTTGTTATATATAGCAAATATATCGATATTATTGCCAATTGACTTTTTCTTTTCTTTGTAATATGTTTCTTTAATCTCATCTTTCTTATCTATAATATGCTTTTTTATACATTGAAAAATTTTTTTAGCTCTATCTTCGATAAAAACTGAAAAAAATTCATTATAGACACCATCCATAATTTCAATTGGTATCATATGTTTTTCTAATGATTCTTTTAGTTTGTCATTTTTATGGTATAATTCATTCAAATACTTATCTGGAGCGTTTTTGCCTACCTTAATATTCGTAATTTTAGGAACCAATGTTCTGTTGACAACACAATCAATATATGTAAGGTCCTCATCCTCTGAAACATACTCTTGTAAATAAGCTTTGGGGAATATGTGATGATCATCAACCTTTTCATTAAATAATATCTTAGAATTATTCTTCCAATCTGTTAGCCCTCCAGAAATATAATTTATAAAGGTTAATATTCCTTTATATACAGCACTACCTTTTTTGCTGAAACTATATAAATCTTCTGGTTGGTCAAATACTATCTTGAAATCCTTAAAATAACTTTCATTAAATATTTTTTCTTCTCTAGCTATAAGTGTCAACACTTTACTATCGAGAATAATTATTTCATTAGTTGCCCCACCCGTATATCTTTGAGCAAATATTGACCCCCAATACCAATATCTAACGAATTCTAATTGGTATTCATTCATTTGATTAAATAATTTATTTGGCAGATTCTCAAGAAATATCATCAACGGAATCAACATATTACTATGTGGTATCCAATCTTGTGTCATAATAAAATTATTCTTATACAAAAAATCTAGTGTGTTTATGTATAATTTACATATATTATTCCAATATAAATTAAAATGCTCACAAGTTAAAGTTGATAATATATACCCTTTATCTACATGCTGTCCTTCGCTTACAATAAATGCAACAGTTCTTACCAATATCTCCCTTTCAATATTATATCCTGTCGAATTCTTCAATTTCTCTAATTCTGTTCTTAATCTAAAGCCACTATTTAGCTTAGCTACTAGAATATCAATAAAATCTAACCTAACTCCTAAGCTATTACTTCTTTCAAAAAATAAGGCAAACTTTTCTGAACTCATATCTAAAAGAAAATATGACACCATTTTTTCAGCTTTAAATAAGTCCTGCAACTTACCAACTACTATTAAAAACCTTTCGAAATAGTAATCTATATTTTCACTGTCTAATTGCTGTACAAAATCGAGGCTGTTAAAGTATTTTTCTTGAAGAGGTTTTTCTCTCATTTTATTTTCAATCATTTCAAAGGCGTCACCAACATTTATAGATAACCTAGAATCAGATTGTTTTCCAGAAAATCCATGCATTATTTCTTCTAACGACATTTCATTAAAATCTTTATCCCCATCAATCTCATCATCTTCTTTTAATATTAACCATACGTTATCAATTTTTTTAAGCGCCCTATAAATAGATGTAATTCTTTGTTGTCCATCTAATACTGCCCTAAATTTACCTATTTTAACTTTCTCATTTATTTGTTCCTTAGTAAAAAATAATGATTTTAAAGCTTCACGTTTTTTACCTTTGGATTTTCTAGGTCTAGTATCTATCTCTCTAACAGTTATCTCAAAAGAAGGTATTCCATAAATAATTGATCCTATAAATATGTCTCTTACTAATGAGTCAAATAATTCGTAAGTTTTACTTTCATCCCATACAAAATCTCTTTGGAAATCTGGTAAAACTATTTGCTTTTTATCTATTTCCTTTACTATATCTTGTATTGATTCTGTATTTTGTCTATTATTTTCATTCACTTTTCCTTCTCCTTACCTAGTTATTTCTTCTACATAACTTGTTTGCTTTGTAACTTTTATACCAAAACAGAAAAGTTTTTATAAATCTATAAGGTTCCATTCTGTCCTAGGAAATCTTAGCAAAGACTTAGTTTTAACAGTATTAGGAATAGCTATTGCTACTATTCGCTTGGCCCTAGTCATTGCAACGTATGCGGTCCTTATTTCTTCACTTTTGATTGGGTTAGTATTTATAACATTACTTGTTAATTTCCCTCTACTTTGAATAAGCAATAGAACTGCATCAAATGTCCTTCCTTTCACTGCGTGTATTGTAGAATTCAAATATTCAGACTTAAAACTTGTTGCATAAAAATTCTTTATCGGCTGTTGTTTAAAATCTTCAAATTTATTGTCCCTTGTTTTTATTTTAAGTTCAGCCCCATCTAAAACTTGAAGATTATATTTTTTAGATATTACTAAAATAAGCTTATTTAAATTATCTTTCCATAACCCTAATTTCGTATCTGCATTGGGCATACTTTTACAAAACTCAAATGTTAATTTTCTCCAATCTTCGAGTGAAACTGTTTTTTCAATGGCGTTCTCTCTCTCATTGCTTTCATTTATTATGGTTTCATTACTAATAAAATATAAAAACAACCCTTTTTCCACTAGCTCTAAGGCCTTTCCTACAGACTTATAATCTCTTTCATAACTTGCTTGTGAGAATAATCTCACTTCCTGAGATTGCCACAAATTTTGTATCTTACTATAATCCTTACCACATAATCCTGCCTTCCCTCTAACAAGCACAGCTACACTTTCTGGAGATATTCTAACACTATTTTCCTTGCACAATTTTAAAAAATAATCTATTGCTGACTCCTTGTCATCTTTATCATACATTATAATTTGCGGCTTAAAATCACATAACGAAGCTTCGCCTGATGCCTTTGATATACAACTTAAAGTTGAAAATACCTTTGTAGCATTACAGATTTTTTGTGAACACCTAAAGTTATCATTTAATTCCTTAGGTTCCCATTCAGTATCTTCAAATTTATTTAAAAATACTGATGGGTCAGCATTTCTCCATTCATATATAGCCTGATCTGGATCTCCAATAAGCATTATATCTTTAACTCCACATTTAGATAACAAATCAATTACTTTCATTTGGTATTTCGATGTATCTTGTGCCTCGTCTATTATTATCATTGGAAACTTTTTTGCTAATAGAATTCCTATTTGGGGGTATTCTTTTAACAATCTTAAAGCTATTATAGTAGCATCTTGATATGTTGCTAGTCCTTTTGAATATAAACTGTTCTTTAACACCTCACATGGCTTCCTACCGATAACATAGCATCCATGTTCACCATTAATATGTTTCACAAAACCTGCCTCATCAATATAAAAATCTAATATATCGCACTTATTTGTATGACACTCCTTTTTCCACCTTGTATCTGCTAGCTTCTTGATACTTATTGAATAATCTTGAAGTAATGCCGGTCGCTCACTGCACTTCATTATCAAATGTCCAAATGGAAGAAACAAAAATTGAGAAATAAAGCTGTCTAATGTTCCAGTGTAATGAGGGTACTCAATCTTATTTACTCCTGACAATGCATTGATCTGTCTGATAACTTCTTCATGCGCAACATTAGTAAATGATAGGAGTGCTATTCCTTTGTTTTTATATTTCCATCTATTCATTTCTTTTATCATCTTACTAGCAACCACGAAAGTTTTACCGCTCCCAGGACATGATTTTAAAATAGTTTTACCTGATGACTCTATGGCTAACTTTTGTGATTCCGTAAACACTTTAGCATTCATTTTTAAAATCCTCCATTATTGAATCAAAAAGTTAATTGCACTCTGAATATAATTAGGAACTTTAAACTTTTTATCTCCTTGCTCGCATATAGTTATCTTATTTATCTCACTTGCAAGACGTTGAGCAAATGCTCCCTTACAATCCCTAACTGCAAGCCAAATCATGATTGCAATTTTTTCTTGTTCCTCACCCTTTTCTATAAGTCCTTTAATTTTAGCTGAATTTTTAGGATGAATCTTATCTAACACTTTTAATAAAGTTTCAGTATTCTCTTTAGGTAATGCTAATTCATATTCTAATGTCTTCATTGCCAATTTAACAAGTACATTATCTCCACTAAATCCATTAAGTTTTTGGGCTCTGCTTGAGATCTGTCCTTTTTTAAGTTTATCTCTTATTGCATTTATATCTGCTTTGGAAAATGTTAGTTCATCATTTTTAATAACATATTTATCATCTTGATTTGTGCACCTATCATCGTCTGAAATAATTGCGCATAAATGCTTTAGATTTTTATGATCTCCGTTATCTGCGAATAATTTCGCAAACGGTTCAAAATCTACTCCATCAATATTTACCACCTCTACGGAATATTTATCAAATGGTTTTCCCATTAAATTCGCAAATTCACTAAGTAATATTGCTTCACTAATTCCTTCCACAAACACTATCCTTTTAGCGAAGAATAACTGCGATTTCGTAACATCTAAATATCTTTTTAAATCCTCTTTATCTTCATCTAATAATTGTAACTGACTTAATGATGAGCAATTTACTTTGCCATCTTGATTGTACATAATATTTAAACTATCGATATCTGCCTTGGAAACTAATGTAGGTGAATGTGATGTCATAAATATTTGTATCTTGTTCGATTTATCCGACTGCCTAAAAAAGTTAAATAGCAACTCTAGAAGCTGAGGGTGTAAATGTGATTCTGGTTCTTCCACAAGGAAAATTGATATCTCTTCATCTGATGGTTTCTTTTGAAGATCACCTAATGTAGTAGCCATAGATAGCAAATTATTGTATCCCAATCCATTTTGTCTTACAGCTAAATTATTTCCTTGTATTTTACTTATCAGTTCATTATATAATTTTACTAATTTACCATCTTCCTTTAACTTTTTAACATCTACCTTGATATAATCTTCATCTACATCTGATACTACATGACTTAAATCACTTATATCAAAGTGTTCTCTCAATTTTTTCAATTCATTTCTTAATATTTTTATATATCTTCTTGGAAACTCATAACACAAATCTAAATTACCAGCTATTGATTCAAATGTTGGAGAAATTAAATTAATGGATATTTGTTGATTTAATTCTTCTTTTTCTATTAAACTAAGATTACTATTTATTGTTTTCTCAACTGCAGAAATTGCTTCATCACCTTTTACTCTTTCATTAGCTTCTATAAATGTTGAAGTTATCCTCTCACGATCTTCATTATTAGGTGCGAACGTATATAATAAACTTGCTAATTGGCTATTCCTTGATGGTTTTAAATCATTTTCTACATCTCTCAATGCAGCCATAAAAACTAGATTAATATTATCAAAAGTTTCTTTATCAATAGGTTCATTTCTTGACCCCCCGTAAATATAATCTTTTACTTTTTCATTTCCTTTGTTGTCTTTATATGTTTGATAGATAACATGTAATTCTGCTTTGGACGTATTAGCCCCATCTGTTAGTTTATAAAATGCAACTGCCTGCTCCTCTGTTAACTCCTCGAAGTAGACATCTATTCTTATCTCACTTGCACGTTCACCAAATTCATTGATGTGAAAATCAGATATATTAATATATATACCTTTTCTATACTGTCCAGATAGCAATGCTAATCTTAATGCATCTATAATTGAAGATTTACCACCATTGTTTTCTCCTAAAATGATATTAATTCCTTTTCTAAAATTAAAAGTAACTCCTTCATCATTGAACTTTCTAAAGTTTCTTACAAATACTTCTCTTATATACATCCTGTTCCTCCTTGATGCTAACTAATAAATTTGTAGCACACAAATAGTAAATTCTACAAAATAATATAAATTCCTCCTACTTATAAATCATGTTTTATTCTAACTAAGAACATATAAGTTCGATTGTGCTAGTAACTTTCTTAAATTTCAACCTTTCATGAAAATGCATAAAAGCAAAAATTATACTATCAATTGCATAACTTTTGCTTTTAGCAACATATTCATTTGTATCTTATATCTTAACTAAATTGAAGTTTCTTTTTTTCATCTAAAAACAATTCTGCTAACATATTGATCGTCCCATAATAATCGGCATATTCCTTTGATTTTTTTGTTCTTTCTTGTTCTAAATATCCCTGAACTCGGCTTAAATGATTAACATTTCAGAAAATACTATGTATAATTGCATTATTCTCAATAACAATTCTAATGACTTTATTTCTATACTTTATTCTTCGATTTTATTACTTTTCTTCACCTTAAAAAGCAATCTATAATCTATAGAATCACAAAACACATCTGCAACAAAACGGATTATTGATGTTACAATATAATTTTGCTTTAATTTTAAATAGTGAAAATATCTTTGATGTGGGTACCAAGTCAGTCGGTAAACCTTCCACCCCTACCCCAAAGGGAAATTTCACAATAATAAATAAAGCAGTTAACCCTGGAGGCCCCTTTGGTGCAAGATGGTTAGGCTTAAGTGCTCGAGGTTACGGTATTCATGGTACTAATAACCCTTCCTCTATTGGTAAAGCTGTTTCTAATGGATGTATCCGTCTTCTTAACGCTAATGTTATTGAGCTTTTTAATCTAGTCTCTATTGGTACACCAGTTAAAATTATTTAACAAGTCTATAAAATTTCCTGCAGCTTCTTAGTTAAAAGGGCACAGTTTATAACATCTGTGTCCTTTTAATTAAATTTCACTTTTTTATTAATCTATAAACTAACACCTTCAAATTTTATTGTATATTCCAACATTACAAGTGAAAAAATACATTAGATAAGGCAAAAGGAGGTGAGTCTATGGAAAATGGAAATTTAGCTCCAAATGAAACCATGCAGGTTCATGAAATGTTAAATTTGAAAACTGTTTGTATGACCACATCTAAAATGATGGAAGGTGTAGTATTTGACCAAGAGCTTAAAGGGTTATTAGAAAAAGATGTACAACAATCTATTACAGCCATAAAGGACTTACAAAATCTACTAGAAAAAGCTCCTAAGTTAAGATAGGAGCAGATGGTAGTTACTAAGCTCAGTATGGGTAATATCAGGAGGTAAAATAGATGATTAATGACTATTTAGAACTACGAAATGCTGAAGGAATGCCTAAGCTTGTTGATGCGACTATGTCCTTAGCTTTTTTATTAAATGTGAAAAATGGGGTAAGGAATTGTGCAATAGCACTAACGGAATCTGCTACTCCAGAAGTGAAAGCGGTTTTACGCACCCAACTAGATACTGCCCTCAACCTCCACGAGGAGCTATCCAACCTTATGATAGAAAAAGGGTGGTTTCATCCTGTTAATCTAGAAAAACAATTTCAAATGGATATTGAATCATCACAAACCGCAAGTCAAATTGCCAGTTTAAACCTATTTCCAGGGGATACAAGTAGACTTGGTACCTTTGCAACTCCGGAAAAATAACTTAGGAGGTAAATTATAATGAAGGCTGTAACATTTCAAGGAATAAAAAATGTGAAAGTTAAAGAGGTGCAAGCACCTAAAATTCAAAAACCTGATGACATCATCGTGAAGATTACAAGTACAGCAATATGCGGCTCCGACTTACATCTTATTCATGATATGATTCCCAATATCCATCCTGACTATATTATAGGACATGAACCTATGGGCATTGTTGAAGAAGTTGGCCCAGCCGTTGATAAACTTAAAAAAGGTGACAGAGTAATCGTACCCTTTAATGTAAGCTGTGGAGAATGCTTTTTTTGTAAACACGATTTAACCTGTATGTGTGATAACTCCAATCCCAATGGTGAGGCTGGAGGATTTTTTGGATATACAGAAACCTTTGGCGGATACCCTGGAGGCCAAGCGGAGTATATGAGAGTGCCTTATGGAAACTTTACTCCTTTCCGCATCCCTGATGATTGTGAGGTAGAGGATGAAAAGCTGCTGTTAATGTCAGATGCTATGGCAACTGCTTACTGGAGTGTAGAAAATGCCGGTGTGAAAAAAGGAAGTACAGTTATTATTCTAGGCTGTGGACCTATAGGACTTTTAGCCCAAAAATTTGCTTGGCTTCACGGTGCCGAAAGAGTTATTGCTGTGGATTACATAGATTACCGTCTGCAGCATGCTAAAAAACATAATAAAGTTGAAATAGTTAACTTTGAACAACATCAAAATACTGGTGAATATTTAAAAGAAATTACCCATGGTGGAGCGGATATTGTTATAGACTGCGTAGGAATGGATGGGAAAATGACACCAATGGAATTTGTAGGCTCCGGTTTAAAACTTCAAAGTGGAGCACTAGGTGCTTTCGTTATGGCTACTCAAGCAGTTAAAAAAGGCGGAATGATACAAGTAACAGGAGTTTACGGCGGCAGATATAATGCCTTTCCTTTTGGTGATATAATGAATCGCAACATCAATATAAGAACAGGTCAGGCACCGGTAATTCCTTATATGCCAACTCTCTATAAATTACTTGCCGAAGGAAAGGTTGATCCAAGTGATATTATTACCCACAGACTGCCACTGGATGAAGCACCTCATGGCTATGATGTTTTTGATACAAAAACTGAAGATTGCATAAAAGTTGTTCTTAAACCATAAAAAACCCTATTTAAATTTAACTAAGGAGGATAAAATATGGATCAAAAAGGCTTTGCACCAAATGAAACTATGCAGCTGCATGAATTGTTAACCCTTAAAAATCTTTCCCTTACAAAATCAGTTACTATGTCACCTCTAGTTTCTGATAATGAATTAAAGTCAATTTTACAACAGGATGTTACTACAGGCGAACAACATATAAGAGAATTAAAAGGTCTTCTAGAACAATCAAGTATTGCTGCTTCAGAAAATACAAAATCTTAAGCTAATGTAGAAAGAAGGTGAAGTTATGAATGCATTAATAGAAACTCTTACTGGAATGGATAAGTTAAGTGATCAGGTTATAGCTACAGATTTTTTAGTCTCTGCTAAAAGTGCTGTCAGAAACTATTCAATAGCTCTTACAGAAACAACATCTCCAGAGATAAGATCCACATTAAGAAGACAGCTTAATGATGCTATAACCACTCATGAAGTAATTTCAAGTTATATGATGAGAAAAGGTTATTATCATGCCTATAATTTACAAGAGCAATTTAAGGTAGATATGCAAACTACTGAAACAGCCTTAAACCTTGCAGGAAAATAATAAATAGTCCTCCTTCTATTACAAAGCCCTACTTAGGGATTATACTCTTCTTCAAGAGTCAGAATAGCACGCTATAAAATGGCACAGATATACTCTCTGCGCCATTTTTATAATTTTGCTAGTATAACTATATTCTTACAGTATACATGAAAACATGCCATACTCCAAAGTTATCCTTTATGATAATATACCTCTTTCCTCCCATATCTGCATCTTCAAAAAATGGATAGCTTTGTCCTGCTGTATATCTGCCAACATAATTTCCACTTGAAATCAAAGGTTTTTCTTCAAACTGTATAGAACTTGCTGTAACCCTAATAACCTTTAAAACAGACTTATTGGGAAAGCTTTCATAAGTAGCTTCATAATCCTTTTGAGTTGAACTTTCTTCTCTTAAAAAATCTATATCTCTCTGCATAGCATCATTATTGCCACTATTAGGGAAGTTTATAGTCAAACCCTGTGTATATCCAGCCCATCTAACTACAGCCCCTGCCTTTGATAATTGAACTGCTGGTATATAAATATAAGAGTATACTGAACCATAAGGTTTAAAATTAAGAGCTGGAAATTGATTGCTGCTAACATTTACACCATTTAAAAAAACCGGTGAATTTAATAATTCTGCTCTTACAGCATTTCTATAGCCACACTCCCCTGAACAATCTGTATCTTTTTCCCTATAATCCTCTTGTTGTAAGTTTTCTTTATGATAATAATTTCTCCAATAAGGACAATTGTTGCAATACATCATCTTAAATCTCCTAAAAATTAGTACCTTTATACATTATGAAACAAGAATGACTTTCGTTCCTTAGTAAAAGGAATACTATGAAAAAGTTTTGAACAACATAACTTCATAAAAGAAAAATATAAATACTTTTTATTTAAAATCGTAATGTGGAAAAATTTAACTAGAGAGGAGAGTATGGTTATGTTTTAGTACGATTTTTCATAGCCAATAATATGTTTCTATGGATAATCCTAATGTTCAACGAATAGAAATAGAAAAAATTTATGGTAAAATAAGTCCTTTTGAACTTAAAGATAAATTAATTAGCTTAGCAAAGGGCCAGAAGGAAAAAAGCGCTCATGCACTGCTAGATGCAGGAAGAGGAAACCCAAACTGGATAGCTGCATCACCTCGTGAGGCCTTCTTCGCCTTTGGTCAATTTGCTGTAGAAGAAAGCCGTAGAACCTGGAATGAAAATGATCTTGCAGGGATGCCTCAGAAAAAAGGTATTGCAGACCGTCTAAAGGCTTACCTGGAGAAACATCATGGTGAGCCTGGTATAGAACTTCTAGAAAAAATAATTAATTACGGAATATCCCATAAGGGCTTTGATCCAGACTCCTGGGTACATGAATTAGCAGATGGAATTATCGGAGATAACTACCCAGTACCAGATAGAATGCTGGTACATATAGAAAAGGTAGTTCATGATTACTTAGTTCAGGAAATGTGTTACAACAAGCCTCCAGTGGGGAAATTCAATATATTTGCAGTAGAAGGTGCCACTGCAGCAATGTGTTATATATTTGATTCTTTAATAGCTAACGAATTATTAGGAAACAAGGATAAGATAGCCCTTATGACTCCAATTTTTACTCCTTATTTAGAAATTCCACTGCTGCCAAGATACAATTTTGAAGTAATTAAGATTAGAGCTACTGAAATGACAAAGGATGGTACCCACACATGGCAGTATCCTGAGGAAGAGCTTATGAAGTTAAGTGATCCAACGGTGAAAGCCTTATTTGTTGTCAATCCTAGTAATCCACCTTCAGTGGCAATAAGACCGGAGTCAGTAAAGCGCTTAACAGAAATTGTTAAAGAATATAACCCTAATATAATGATTATTTCTGATGATGTATATGGAACCTTTGTTGACAACTTCCGTTCCATAGTAGCTGATTTACCTTATAATTCAATTGGAGTTTATTCCTTTTCAAAATATTTTGGTGTAACAGGCTGGCGTTTAGGTACTATTGCCCTTTATGAACAGAATATATTTGATAAATTAATAAAAGAGCTGCCTGAAGATAAAAAAGAAGACGTTATGAAAAGATATGAGGCACTTTCTACTAATCCAGAAGATATTCCCTTCATAGACAGAATTGTAGCAGATAGCCGTCAAGTGGCTTTAAACCATACTGCTGGACTATCAACACCGCAGCAGGTACAAATGGCATTTTTCTCAGTCTTTGCCCTCCTGGACAAAGGCAATAGCTATAAGCAGTTAACTATTGACATCTGTCGTCGTCGTCAAAAGTTACTCTTTGATGGCCTTGGCCTAGATCTTAGAAAGGACCCTTATGATGCAGCCTACTATACAGAATTTGATTTACTAGAATGGGCTTGCCACTACTATGGAGAGGAATTTGCAAAGTTTCTTCAGGAAAACTACGAACCGATAGATATACTACTGCGTTTAGCAGAAGAGTCTTCTATTGTACTATTAAGCGGCGGAGGATTTTTTGGTCCAGAATGGTCTATTAGAATATCTCTGGCAAATCTTAGTGATGAGTCCTACTCTAGAATCGGAGAAGCCCTTCATCATACACTGCAAAATTACGTATCAAGCTGGGAAGCCTCTAAGAAGTAATTAATTTAAAAATATAAAAAGTCCTCGCCTATTTACTAAAGCGGGGGCTTTTATCTTTTAACTAAACTTCATTTGATATTTTTCTATATTTTACATGAGGAGCGCTAGTGTCAGCAATTTCGATGTTATTATACATTCCACTTTCTACTTCACTTTTAAATACCATTCCATCTTCCCCATGATTACTTACAGGAAAATCATCACTGGCAATAGCACTGTATTCAAAAGTTTGGCCTATGTTTATATTGGCTAGTTTTTCTTTATCTATGTGGCTTTTTGTTTGCATATTCTTATCCTCCATAATAATTAGTATAGTATCTAATATTATATTAACCATTACTAAGCTATATAGTCCGGTAATTTTTTCACCTTTTATTTCATTGTAGTTATATTTTAAAATAATTGGTCATAATAATAGACTGAGACGTTTTGCGGAAAGGATGATTACAATGAGTATAAAAAGCAAAGAGTTTATAATCACATTAATCTTCTTTATTGGCTTATTGAGTTTCCAATATTCCTATGGTTATGTAAAATCACAACGATTATATTCAAAAAACTCTGCACATGCTGATAATAACCTAAATACTAGTAGTACAACAAATAAAGACACTGAAAAAAAATCTAACAGCTCAGTAAACAAAAATATTTCTGAAGAAAAACAAGTTAAAAATCATACTAAAGAAGATAGACAAGCAACCTTAAGTATATCACCAAACAATAAACAACCTTCTAGAGGAGGTAACATTAGTAACACTATTGATATTAATCTAACCTTCTATACTAGCTTACCAGAGGAAAATGGAGGCCATGAAGGTATAAACTGCAGCGGCAAAAAGCTTACACCAGGCACCGTTGCTAACAATGTACTTCCCCTAGGTACAAGAATCTACACCGAAGAATTTGGAACCTTAACTGTTGAAGATAGAGGCGGCGATAACTTTAATACTATACATAGACTAGATGTTTATGTGCCTCGGAAAGCTGGAGAAAGTATTGCTGATTATAAAACAAGGGTAATTAATATGGGAATAGTTAAGGTAAAAGGTTACATAGCTAACTAAAGCTAATGTAAGGGATTTCAATTAAATCCCTTACTGTTCTACTAATTCAGCTGTAATCTTCTGACTTTCAAACTTCATAAAAATTGCTGACCAACTGTCATCTTTAAAATGAATAAAGATTCCTCCATCTTGATATATTCCCTCATCTTTTTTCCACTTTTCTTCATCGCAATTTCCTTGGTTCATATGAATATCATGTATTCCCTTTGGCCCTTTTTCTCTTAATAGGTTAAACTTTTCTTCTAAGGTAAAATCTGTCCTACATTCCATTGGATAAAGATCTCCAAAGATATATAAATCAGCGTCCTCCTCCTTGGCATCCATAATGTATTTGTGCAGCTCCTCATTTAAATCAATAGTTGTAGGAACAGACTTAAATTCCCCTATGTTAAATAAATTACTTCTAATATAGTCTAATGCCATGCCTTCTTTCTTGTTTTCTTCTCCACAGTTTAATAACTTTATCCCATAGTCTAATTGCTCCAATTTCTTTAAAGAAAACTTTTCTTCATCCTTTATTTTAAGGTTATCTATGAATAGATATTCTAATTTAGGAGTTTTTCTTCCTTCATGGGATCTAACATTAATTTGTATTTCAACTTTTCTGTCTTTAAAATATAAGCTCTCTTCTCCCATATATAAATTCTCACCATCTATTTTAAAATGATAGTGAAATACTCCACCTATTTTTTCATATTGGCAATGAATGTTTCCTTCCAGTACTTGGTGTCCTTCTCTCTTTGGAATTTCACTTCCTATATCGCTAATTGAGCTTCCCTTTGCTTTGCAAAGAACATATATTGGAATAGCCATATTCAGCCCTCCTTCTCAATTTATATTACCTGTGTATCTAGCTTTCACATAAGATAAACTACCTAAACCTGTAATATTTTTGAAAAAATTAATATTAATATGGAAATGGTCAATGTAACATTTCAGCTTACTACACATACTATAAAGCAAACAAAGGACAAGCTTTTTGCAAAAAATTGATATTTACCTAGGATTAATAAAGTGGAGGGAGATTTATGAGTATATTAGTAATATTCCTCGCGGCACTTGGTCTATCTATTGATGCCTTTACAATTTCTTTTACTGGCGGTATTCTAACGAAAAAGCAAAAACTAAAAAGTGCTTTTGTTATAGGTTTGTATTTTGGAACTGTTCAAACAGCGGTAGCAGCCTTTGGATGGTTTTTAGGAGATAAATTTAAAGGTTATATAGCAGAATTTAGTGAAATGTTTGCCATTGGATTGTTGCTATTCATTGGATTAAGGATGATATTTCAGTATATTAAGGAAAGAAAAGAAGCTGACTATGAAGCCAAGGAGTTAAACAGTAAGTTTTTCCCTCTTCTTGCAGTACTAGTTAGTGTAGATGAGCTTGCTGCTGGAGTAAGCTTTAGTCTTTTCAATGCTAACATTGCTGAAGTTTTAATAATATTTGGAGCAACCTTCTTTATTACAGCCTTTGTTGGAATTCTCGTTGGTAGAAAGCTTGGACTTATACTAAAGAGGAAAGCAGACCTTATAGGAGGACTAATGTTCATGCTGCTTGCTTTGGTAAACATCCTCAAGGGTTAAATCTTAGCTATAAAAGAGGGAAGTAAACCACCCCTTGGTGCTTACTTCCCTCTACTTTTTCTATAACAACTCTAATACCTGTTTCTTTATAGCCACAAATTTTTCTGAGGTTATTAATTCCTTTGTTCTATTCTTCGGCAGATCCACTAATATTTCTCCTTTAATATAAGCGGGCTTATCTGACAGCACATATATTCTGTTGGAAAGATAAATAGCCTCTTCTATATCATGAGTAATAAATAATATAGTAGTGCTTAAATCCTTAATTACCTTTAGCAGCCAGTTTTGCATCTTACTTCTTGTAATGGCATCTAATGCTCCAAAGGGTTCATCCAAAAGCATAATATCACTGGAGGTCATATAGGTTCTTAAAAAGGCAGCTCTCTGTCTCATGCCTCCAGACAGCTGAAAAGGATATTTAAATTCATATCCTTTTAATCCGTAGGGTTCAAAATAATTTTTAACCTTATTCCTTCCCTCTGCCTTGCTCTTTCCTTTTATATATAAAGGTAAAGCCACATTATCTATTACCTTTTTCCAAGGAAGTAATAAATCCTTTTGATGCATATAGCTTATTTGTCCTAATACCTTTGCTTCTCCAGCGTCAGGCTCTAGTATTCCAGATATTATATTAAGTATAGTGCTTTTTCCGCTTCCACTTGGTCCTAAGAGAGTTACAAATTCTCCTTCTTCTACCTTAAGACTTATATCTTTAAGTATACTGTCCCCTTGAAAGGATTTGGAAATATTTTTAAGCACAAGTTTTTTCTTACCATTGTAATTATTCAATCCAGTCTACTCCTTTAGGATTATTTAGCTGGAAGGAATTCATTTGTAAATGCCTCTTCCGCCTTCATATCCTTGTTTATTAACTTATTATTAAGAAGAAACTTTGTATAGTTGTTCCAAACAGATGCCTTCATTTCTCCCCATCTTGAAGCATCTTCTTTATACTTATTCTTTAAGTATTTTTGACTTTCAACTACAAGAGCTTTATCTAATTCTGGTGCATTTTTAAGCAATACCTCTGCTGCTTCTTCTGGTTTTTCCATTGAGAATTCATATCCCTTTGAAGTAGCCTTCATAAACTTTTTAACTAAGTCTGATTTATTCTTTAAAGTATCTTCATTAGCTATTAAAATAGGAGTATAGTAGTCTAAATCAGAATTTAACTTTCTTAATTCTATGTAGTCGATAGGTATATTCTTTAATTTAGCATCTACTCCTGCCCAGCCTTCATATATCCATGCAAAATCTACATTACCTTTAGTAGCAGCAAAGAAATCCTGCTCACCCATGTTTACTATTTTAAGCTTACTAAAGTCAGCACCTTCCTTTTGCATAACTGCCTGAAGCACAGCATTTTCTGAAGGAGATCCCCAACCACCATAGGTTTTTCCTTCAAAGTCTTTTACAGTTTTTATATTTTTATCCTTTGGAGCTGCTAAACCTGAAGTATTGTGCTGAATAATAGCAGCTATAGCCTTTATAGGAAGTGGATTATCTGAAGTTCTAGCATAGGTTAAGTCTTCCTGATAAGAAACACCAAAGTCTCCCTTTCCTGCAGCTATTAGATTTCCTACTGTTCCCTCAGAAGGTTGAATTATTTCAACATCTAATCCTTCTTCTTTATAGTAACCTTTATCCTTTGCCACATATAAACCGGTATGATTTGTATTAGGTGTCCAGTCAAGTATTACCTTTACTTTAGTTAATTCCTTATTCTCACCAGTACTGCTCTGTGGTGTCTTATTGCCTTGAGCACAGCCTGCAAATATTGAGGCAGTTAAAAGAGTTGATGCTAAAAGTGCTAAAAACTTTTTTCTTTTCATATTAATATCCTCCATCTTTATTTATCTTTAATTTTTCTCTGCCATGGCATAAAAACATATTGAAGTATATACATAAACCCAAACAATGCCATACTTAATATTATTATTACAACTATAGCTGCAAATATTTTATCTAAAGCATAGGCATTCTTTGCTCTTACCATAAAAATTCCTAGACCTCTCTCCCCTCCAAGCCATTCACCAATTACCGCTCCCATTATGCTGTAGGTTGCAGCTATTCTAAGACCGGAGAAAAAAGCACCTAGGCTATTCGGAAACTTAACATAGATAAACTGCTGAAGCCTTGAAGCCCCCATTGTATTCATAAGGTTTAGCATATCTTTATCTGCAGCCTCCAGTCCGTCTACGAGGCTTATAACAATAGGAAAAAAGCATACCATTATAACTACAATAACCTTTGGAAGCATTCCAAAACCAAACCATATTATGAATATTGGTGCCAAAGCTATAGTTGGTATGGTTTGAGAAACTACCAGTATGGGATAGATGCAACTTTTTATTACTTTTACGTTATCCATAAGCACAGAAAGTATTATTGCCAATATTACAGAGAGTAAAAAACCTAAAAGAGCCTCCTGTAATGTAGCATAAATATGAGGTTTTAAGGCCGGCAGTGTTTGAAATAAGGTATCTATAATATCCTTTGGAGAGGGAAGTATATATTTAGGAACTCCCCCCTTATCCACTACTAACTGCCATAATAATATTAAAAGCACCTGAAAAACAATGGAAATAGTTCTATTTACTGATTTGTCATATTTTTTCACTTAATGCACATCCTATAGTTAGTTTTTAATTAAACATTATTTCTATTAGTTTTATGTTTTTATAGCTTAAATATTAGGCTTGTTTAAAGCAAAAATATAAAGCCCTTTTCCTGAATTGGAAAAGGGCAATTTAACCAAAAATAAATTTCCACTATGTTCCCTCCGTTGGCATTACCCAATTCAGGTTATAAGGGTCGAAACTTTAAGTTTCCTCTCAGACAATGTTATTGCCTCCCCTATTTTATACTATTGTGAACCTTTACTGTTTTCAGTATATCATTTTGCAAATAAATATGTCAAATTTTTTATAGTTTTATGTTAGAATATAAGTTATGTATCAACCCTATATTTAATGGCAAGGTATTAGCCTTAAAGGAGATGTTTTAACTTGGAAAAACTTTATTATGAAAATCCTTATCAAAAGGACTTTACAGCAGAAATAGTTAATGTGATTGAAAAGGATAATAGTTATCATATAGAATTAGATAAAAGCTGCTTTTACCCAGATGGTGGAGAACAGCCCTATGATATAGGCTTTATAAATTCTTCACCCATAACCTATGTTTATGAGAAAGATGATAAAGTATATCACGTAACAAATATAAAACCTTTAAAAATTCACAGAGTGAAATGCAGCATAGACTGGAAGAGAAGATTTGATTATATGCAGCAGCACCTTGCGCAGCATATAATCTCTGCCTGCTTTTCTGAATTGCTTAACATAAACGTTACCTCTGTTAACCTTGGAGAAAGCAGTTCCTACATAGATATAGATAAATCTATAGAAGATGCCCAAATTAGAGATGTTGAAAAAAGAGCTAATGAGATAATTTTAAATAGCATCCCTGTAGAGACCCTGTATCCAACAAATGCTGAACTAAAAAAATTATTAGGCAAAAAAGCCTCTATTAAATCAAATGAGAAAATCAGACTTATTAGAATTGAAGATGTCCTCATAACTCCCTGTTATGGAATTCATCCTAATTCTACAATAGAGCTTCAGGCTATCAAGATTATAAAGTGGACAAAAAAAGGAACTGGTACTAGGATTGAATTTATATCTGGTTCACGGACTATTTCAGACTATTTTATAAGATATGAATGGATAGAAAAGATGTCCAGCATTTTATCCTGCAATGAGGCTGCTCTTTTAAATGAGGTGAAAAACTTTAAGGAAAACCTAAATAAGGCTCTTTCCGAGAATGGCAAGCTGAAAGCCGAGATTGCTGAATATGAAGTACAAAATATACTGAACTCCTGTGAGAGCATAAATAATATAAGGATTGTAAAGTCTATATATGATAATATTGACCTAAAACACGCTACCTTATTGGCATCTAAGTTAACAGCTTTCCCTAATGTTGTAGTTTTATTTGCAGTAAAGTCAGGAGATAAATCTAACCTGCACTTTAGTTGTTCTAAGGATTTGAAGATTCTCAGCATGAACTCCCTGCTAAAGGATGCTATTACCTTAGTTGATGGAAAAGGTGGCGGAAATGATTTTTCTGCTCAAGGTGGCGGAAAGAATAATAATAACTTGGACTCTGCAATCCAATATGCTTACAATAAGGTTAAAGACTATGTAGTAGGTAATTCTAAAATTTAATAAAAATTTGTTATAAAAAACCAATTATTAACAAAAAGTTCTTAAAAATTAAATATTTACTACACAATTATCTTATATAATAATAACTGTCCTAAGTTATATAACTTAGAGGAAATAGGATACATTAAGTCCCCCTTATTGTATAAGCACCGGTAGAAATATCGGTGCTACTTTCATATGGTTTTATTTTCAACCTATCGCAAAAAACACCGCACATAATGCTTATTAATATGCAAATGCTATACTTGTACTTTCTTATAAATACAAAAGCTAGTTTTCCTTAAATACTGGATATGACTAAGAATTAAATATATTTTAAAAGTGGAAAGGAGATATCTAGATGAGAAAAAGAAAGTTAACTAAGAATTTAAAGATAAATGAACAAATGGACAATATGGGAGATAGCGGCACCTTTGCTGCCTTGGATGCTGCCAGCGGTAAAATGAATAAAGGTAGTAATAAGAGAAATAAGTTGCAATAATAGAAAGAGCCTCGGAGATTTATTATCTCTGAGGCGTATAAATCTTAAGGCTTTGCAAAGGGATATTTAAAGGCAGCCTTTAGTGCTGTCCAGAAATTTCTAAAGTTATAATTCTTTATACCACAGAGAATATAGTGCATAAATATTCCCTTCCGTCCCTTCATTTCCTTTCCAAATACCGCTCCTATACTGGAAATATAAATAGGTATTATCCAACCTAAATCTATAGGTTTAAAGCTCTTTCTCTCTTCCTTATTTATTACTGCAGCAATATTTTTTCCTCCATGCTTTCCAGACATCTGTGCAAAGGTAACTGCCCTTCTAAGGAAATTATTATTTTTATCCTTCATTGCTGCTGCATCTCCTACAGCATAAACTTCTGGGTATTCTGGAATGGATAAAAATTCATCAACTATAATTCTTCCATCTGGAAGTGATAAATACTCTCCAACAGGTTTTACAGAAGACTTAACTCCACTGCACCAACAGAAAAAAGTATCCTTTATAATCTCACCGTTTTTTAAAGTTATATTATTTCCGTCAAAGATTGTAATTTGGTTATCAGTATATATTTTAAAATTTAAACTATTTAATTTTTCTATCACATGTGCACATAGTTTTTCTGACAACATAGGCAAAATTCTGTTAGCTCTTTCCACAAAAATAACTTCTAAATTCTTATTTTTTCTTTTACTTAGGTCATAGAGATTGCAGGCAAGCTCCATTCCTGTAAAACCTGCACCAGATACTACTAAAGTGCCTTTATCTCTTTCCTCTAAATACTTAGAGAATTTAGCCTTAATATCCTCTGCAGCCTCTAAAGAATCTAATACATTTACTTTATCCAGATTCTGATCAAAACCAAACAGATTGGTTGTAGAGCCTGCTGCTAACAACATATAATCATAACTATACTCGTTAACTGTAGTCTTGATTATTTTTTTATCTAAATTTATTTCTAATATTTCTTCCTTTATAAACTTCACAGTAGATGGTATTAAATTACTTATTTTTTCTGTAACATCTCTACTTTCAAGTCTTCCACTTGCAACCTCTGGGAGGTTTGGGAGCATAGTAGTATAATCTTTCTTGTCTATCAAATATATTTCATGTTCATTGGAAAGCTTTTTTGAAAGAACTTTTGCAGCACTTATGCCTGCAAAGCCGCCTCCAACTATAAATATCTTCATACTAACCCCTCCTTATTTCCCATATTTAGATATATCCCAAGAAGTTCCTACCTTATGTCATATACGAGATAGATAAATTCAGTAACTAGGCTTCAGCCCTTTGTAAGCTCCACAACTTATAATACCTGCCTTTTAAGGCTAGCAGTTCCTTATGGGTACCTCTCTCTACCACTTCTCCTTGGTTAAGAACTAAAATTTCATCCATCCTATCCATACTTATAAGTCTATGGGTTACCCATATACAACTCTTATCTTTTATACTGCTATGAAGAAAATCCACAACCTTCTTTTCAAGTTTAGTATCTAAGCTTGCAGTAGGTTCATCTAATAGGACTATCTTACTTTTCTTCAATAAGGCCCTTCCAATTAGAAGCCTCTGTTTTTCTCCACCAGAAATTTTGAAACCATACTGACCTGTTATTGTATCTAGCTTATCTGGTAGTTCCTTAATTAAAGTATCTATTTGGCATTTTCTAAGTATCTCCATTATTTCTGCATCCTCTGCCTTATCCTTGGCTATAAGAAGATTTTCTCTAATTGTAGTGTTAAAAATATATGAATTTTGCTCTACATAAGTAAAAAACTTTCTTATTTCTTCCTTATCTAATTGACTATAAGACCTACCTCCTATTTTTATATCTCCTCTATGAAAGTTAACAAAACCTAACAAAGCCCTTAGTACTGTACTTTTTCCTGAACCACTGGTTCCAACTATTGCTATCTTTTTTCCATAGGGAAGATTAAAGGATAAATCTCTAATTAGAAACTTTTTAGAACTGTTATATATACTTAAGTTATTAACACTAAGATTACAATTGCTTATGATATCATTGCTGTAGTCTATGCTTAACGATGACTGTGATGTAAGTTTGCCTATTACATTGTTGCTGAAATTTAAATTTTCTCTATTATTGCCTCTTTTGTTCTCTATACCAATTATGGACAATATGTTTTTTCCAGAGTTATCTGCTTCTTTAAACTTATAAAGTACATTAGTCATGGGAATCAGTGCTTCAAAGGAAGCCATAATTGAAAGGGGAACCATTGCATAGTATATACCTTCTAGCCTTCCCTCTACTATTAAAGGTGCGGTTATAACTAAAGATAAAAGCACTAGTAAGCTTAAAGCTAAAGAATAAAGGTTATCTCCTACTGCATTAATAAAATTCTTCTTTTTTTCTATTTCCGAAAGCTTATCCATAAGATAGTTTACTTTGTCATTAAATTCCTCTTTCAGAGAATAGATAGATGCCTCCACCACTCCCTTTAAAAAGTCTAGTAAAATTAAGTTTAGTTCTTCCTTCAATTGACTCTCCTTCTGTATTAATCTTCTGCTTAGAAAAAATAACGCTAAGGGAAGTATAAAACCGCAGCCTATATAAAATAAGATATAGTATATAGAAAGAGGTATGCTAAAATAAGAAAGAACTACTACTGTCACTAGGCCTGTTAAAATAGCTATAAATAATGGATATATACCCCTTAGGTAAAACTCCTTTAACACATCTACGTCCTTTACAATTTTTGTATATATGTCTCCAGTCTTATATCCTTCATGACCTTCTGAATAATTATCATTAAAGTTTTTATAAACCCATCTTCTTGTAGAACTTAGCACTCTAAAGGTAGTATCATGGGAAAAAAATCTTTCTAAATATCTAAAAACACCTCTTGATATTCCAAAAAACCTTACTGCTACTATAAGAACCATTAGATCCAATACCTCAGGATGAAGGGCAGCCCTTGAGATTAGTATGGAGGAAGTTGAAAGCATGCCTACATTGCTTATAATAGTTAGAACTCCCATAAATATTGAAAAGATAACAAAGAAAATATGCTTCTTCATAAGGTAGTTTATTAAGTTAAAAATCCTCATAGCTCTTCCTCCAAAATTCAAAGTACCTTCCCCTCTTTGCCATCAGTTCTTCATGACTGCCTGATTCCACCAAATACCCCTCTTGAAGAACTAAAATTTTATCTGCTGCTTTTATTGTATTTAGCCTATGAGCTGCAATTAACAGGGTTTTATCCTTTAAATACCCCTTTAAAAGTTCTGGAATAATCTCTTCTGTTTCCGGGTCCAAGGCAGAGGTAGGTTCATCTAGTATGATAAAGGGAGTGTTCTTAAGTACTGCCCTGGCTGCTGCAATCCTCTGTCTTTCACCGCCGCTAATGATTACTCTTTCTCCTTCCCCAACTGCTGTATCATATCTATCCTTATACTTTACTGCAAATTCTTCTACCTTCGTAGTTCTACATACGTTATAAAATTCTTTAAGATCAGTCTCCCTATTTGATAAAAGAATATTATCTTTAATACTCTTATCAAAAATATGAGGAAATTGAGGTACCAATGCAATGTTTCTTAAGTAACTCTCTCTGTTTATTAAATTAATATCTATGCCATTTATAAAAACAGTTCCATCATTAACCTTTAAAAAACCACTTAAAATATTAATCAAAGTACTTTTCCCACTGCCGCTTTCTCCAACAATAGCTACTTTTTCCTTTGAACTAATTTTAAAGCTTATGTTATTTAAAGCTTCTCTATTTCGGTGGGTAAAGCTTAGATTTTTGACTTCCACAGTAAATTTATCTTTTTCTAGTTCTGCTTTCCTACAGTTATCCTCTCTTTCCTCCAGTTCTTTTTCCAGCTCCTCTAATTTTTCTACAGCTATCTTACCATTTAAGGAGGAATGAAATTTTAGACCTAACTGTCGAAGAGGAAGATAAAAATCCGGAGCTATTATAAGTATAAAAAAGGCCTGTAGAAAATCTATTTTGCTGTATACAAGTCTTAAGCCAAGATTAACTGCTAAAACTGCAATGCTTATAGTAGCGGTGAGTTCTAAAACTAAAGATGAAAGAAAGGTTACCTTTAAAACCTCCATTGTACCTTTTCTATAGTCCTCACTTATTTCATATACCTTTTCTTCCTGAATCTTACTCCTTCCAAAAAGCTTTAAGGTACTTAAACCTTGAAGTACATCTAAAAAATGTGAACTTAATGTATTCAACTTATTCCACTGATTATTGTTTAATTCCTCTGTTTTATACCCTATAAGCACCATAAACAAAGGTATAATAGGATAAGTTATAATCATTATTAAAGCAGACAACTTATCTGCCATTGCTGTAAAGATACAAATTAGTGCTGGAATTAGAAAGGCTGAAAAAATTTGAGGTATATACTGAGAGTAATAGGAAGTAATACTTTGAAAGCCCTCTGTAAGCAAGTTAATGATTCTTCCTGTATCTATATTTTTAATCCTATAGGGGTTAGAAGAAAGGATTAAATTAAAAGCCTTTCTTCTAAGCTGTTCTTTTATATCCTCAGCACAGTTCTTTATATGTTTTTCTATAAAAAGATTGAAAAGAAATTTTACTACAGCATTTATTAAGAATAGCAGTATATATATTTTCATATCTTTTAAATTGCTTTTTTTTATAAATATTCCGTCTACCAGCAGTGCCATAAATAAAGCGGTAAGTATACTAAATAAGGAATTAAGTACTCCATAAACTACAGCAGTTGGAATATATGATCTCTTGCTTAGAGCTTCCTTTAGTAATCTCTTGTTTATCATAAAAACCTGCTCCTCTATATTGTTTTTATCTAGTACTCTAAATCCTCATCACTAACTCTTTTTCTAAATATCCAGTAGGTCCAGATTTGATAGGCCAGTATAAAAGGAATAAAAATCAATGCAACCTTTGTCATAAGAGAAAGAGTATTTGCACTTGAAGCTGCATTAAATATAGTTAAGCTGTATTCTGGCTTTATGCTAGAAACCATAACTCTTGGGAATAATCCTAGGAACAGTGATCCTATCCCCAGTGCAATGGAAAGTCCATTACTTATCATTGCAATCCACGACTTCCCTCTTTTGATAAAAAAATAGGATAACAGCAAAAGAAGAAAGGCAGCTATAGCAGCAGCTAATGCAGAGCTGCTTTTAAAAATATCTGTTTCTAGGAAACTTTCCAGTATCAGTAATAAACCTGCAACTGCTCCACCTATTCCAAAGGTACTAGCAGTTTTTAAGGCTCTTTTTTCTATATCTCCTGTAGTTTTTAAAGATAGAAAGACTGCGCCATGAAAGATAAATACTAAAAGTGTTGTCACACCTGCCGTCAAAGTATAAAGGGATATTAAATCAAAAAAACCTCCTACATAATTCATACTTTTATCTATAGGAACACCTTTAATAAGGTTTGCTAATGCTACTCCCCAAAGTGTAGCTAAAAGAAAGCTGCTTCCACATATTATTTTATCCCAGGTGCCTCTCCACATTTTGCTTTCATGCTTCCCTCTAAACTCAAAGGCAACTCCCCTAAGTATAAGAGCCAAAAGAACTAGTAAAAGTGCAAGATAGAAACCGCTGAACATGGTGGAATACCAGATTGGAAAAGCTGCGAAAATTGCTCCTCCAGCAGTTATGAGCCAAACTTCATTACCATCCCAAAAAGGCCCTATGCTGTTAATAATAATTCTTCTTTCTCTGTCGCCTTTACCAAGGAATGGTAACAGTATTCCTACACCAAAGTCAAAGCCTTCTAGAAAGAAAAAGCCTATAAAGAGAATGGAAACTAGTAAAAACCATACTACTGCTAAATCCATAATGAGCCCCCCTTATTTCCTTTTATCTCGTAATTTACAGGTCCCTTTTTCACAGGGGATTTCTTTGCAAACTTCACCATTAGGAATATATCTACAAGTATTAAAACCGAATATACCACAGCAAAGGATATTAAGGAGGTTAAAACATAGGATGCAGATACTGTAGGTGACACTGCCTCCTCTAGCTTTAATAATCCAAAGACAATCCAAGGAGTACGACTAATCTCTGTTAAAATCCAGCCAGTGGTATTGGCGATATAAGGCAGAGCAATTGCAAACATTAACAGCTTAAGTAATTTAGTACTTTCAAATATTTTCTTTTTAAAATAGCAGTACAAGGCTGCCACTGAAAGTATAAGCATAACCATACCAGCACCTACCATTAGCCTAAAGCTATAAAAGGATATAGTCACTGGTGGAATATAGTTCCCTGGTCCGTATTCTTTTTCATATCTTGTCTGTATGTCATTTATTCCTTCTACCTTTCCTGAAAAACTGTTATAGCTCATAAAACTCAATAACTTAGGCACAGCTATTTCAAAGGAATTTTTCTTATTTTTTTCATCAATTACCGCCACTACTGCTAGCGGTGCAGGATCCTTAGATTCCCATAACGCTTCTGCTGCTGCCATTTTCATTGGCAGATGCTTAACTAAGTATTTTCCCTGAATGTCCCCCATACCTGCTACAAAAATTGTTGAAATCAAGGAAGCTATAATTCCTATCTTCAGCGAAGATTTAACCCAGGCATTGTTATTTTTCTTTAATACATGATAAGCACTAATACCTAGTATAAAAAAGGATGCTGTAGCTAAAGAAGCAAAGATTGTGTGAGGAAACTGGACCCAAAGATGAGGGTTTTGTATAATTTCCATAAAACTAGTCATTTCTGCTCTTCCATTTTTAACTACATAGCCAACAGGTTCATGCATAAAGGAGTTAGCGGTTAAAATCCAAAAGGCAGAAAGAGCAGTGGCAAAGGAAACAATCCAAATAGAAAGAAGGTGTATCCTTTTAGAAACCTTTTCCCATCCAAAAATCCATATTCCCAGAAAAGTTGATTCTAAAAAGAATGCCAGTAATGCTTCTATTGCCAAAGGTACTCCGAAAATATCTCCTACATATCTGGAGTAATTAGACCAGTTCATTCCAAATTGAAATTCTTGAACCAATCCTGTGACAACTCCCATAGCAAAATTTATAAGAAACAACTTACCCCAAAACTTAACCATGTGCTTGTATTTTTCATCGCCTGTTTTTACATATAGTGATTCCATTACTGCAATTAAAAAGGATAAACCTATTGTTAAAGGTACAAAAAAGAAGTGATAAATAGTTGTTATAGCAAACTGCCATCTTGCTAAGGTCAAAACCTCTCCCATGAAATATCCTCCTAAATAATTATTAAATAACAATTCCTATTAATTATTCTATGCAGTATCGTTAAATAATTGACTACTTTTTGCTAAAAGAATTTTTAAATTCCCTTTAGTATTCTATGGCTGTATAAAATCTGCTTTTATATAACTAAGCTAATTAAAAATTGTAATCCAAATATAAGATATAGCTTTGCAGTTGTAGGTATAAGAAGCCTTCTATTACTATACATATGCTTTCTTATTTCTTTTAATAAAGGTATCGTTGATAAAATCACCACCGAATACCAAGGCAAAATCTTAACAATAGTTAACAGGAATGTGTTTATATAAGCAAAACATATTAAAGAAAGGTACAGTATTTTTCCCCTTTTAAAGCCTATACGAACAGTAAGAGTGCCTACTCCCCTACTTTTATCCTCTTCGTAATCTCTAAGTTCATTTGCTAGCAAAATCGCTGGTATAAATAATCCTAAGGCACAGGAATACAGTATAGGTGTAATTGAAAATTGTGATGTAAAAATAAAATAGCTGGCATATACCATAAGAGGTCCCATCATTAAAAAGGACATCACTGTTCCTAAACCTAGCTTCTTATAACTAAAGGGTTCCCCTGCATAGGCATAGGCTGAAAAAATTCCTGTGATTTCAATAACAAGAAGCTGCCAACCAGAGTAATAGCTTAGATATAGTCCAATGACAGCAGTAATTATAAAAAATACTATACCAACTTTAAAGGCTGCAACCTTCTCCTCTTTTTTGGTATAGGATAGAAAATTATCTCCTGTTTTTTCTATGTTCCCATCTTTTTCTTCCTCAAAAAAGTTATTTATTAAATTAGTTCCGCCTTGAAGCAAAAACCCAGCTATAATTACTAAAAATATTCTCCAACTATCCCATAAAATGCTGCTGCCAATATAACCTTCTCTATATGCTGCTGCTATTCCCAAGGTAGTTGATAACAGCGTTACAACTAGTGTCGCAGGTCTCACTTCTTTTAGAATCTGTCTAACCATTCTAATCCCTCCATAAAATTATGGTCTATGTCTATAAAAAAGAAAATAAACTAGTTACAGGTAAATATATATTAAAGTTAACTGCATATAAGTATGAACATTCTTTTAATTATTACATTTGTAAAATTCAACATGGAAAAGAGGACGAGTATGTTAAAGGAAAAAGATTATATTAGTAGTATTAATGAAAATTCATTAGAACTTAAAGAAATCTTAAGAAACAGTATAGAGGATATAAAGTTAAAGCCCCTTATAAATGACCTAGCACCAGGGGAAGGGAAGCTAGTCAGAGGGCTATTCACCTTAATAGGAGGAAGCTTTGGAAGAATTGACAGAAAGCGGATTCTTGAAATATCTGCTGCTGTAGAACTGCTACACCTAGCTACCTTAGTTCACGATGACATAGTAGATGAATCCAAACTTAGGCGTGGGAGAATAACTATACATAGTAAATATGGTGTGAAGGCAGGGCTATTTTTAGGAGATTATTTATTTTCTCAAGCTTATATCTTATTCTCAAAAAATTGTTCTTCTGAGAGCATAATAAAAGTATCTGAAACTATCAAGTTTATTTGCACAGGAGAAATAGACCAATTTTTTTCCACCTATTCCTTTAACTCCTCTATAAAGGATTATTTAAAAAGAGTTAATGGAAAATGTGCTTCTCTTTTTTCTCTTAGTCTATGGATTGGAGCTTACGAAGGGAAAGTGAGTATGGATATAGTAGAAAGATTAAAAAAGATAGGCTACCTTACTGGAATGGCCTTTCAATTAATAGATGATATACTTGATATAACCTCTTCTGAAGAAATTTTGGGAAAACCCTGTGGAAATGACATAAGGGAAGGAATATATACTCTGCCAGTTTTGTATGAGCTAAATAAGGAAAATGATTTACTGAAGAAATATCTTGAAGAAGGTGAATATTCCCAGGCTGTAGATCTTCTAAGAAGTTCTAAGGGTCTAGATAAAACCAGAGAACTTGCTGAAAAATATACTATTAGATCGTTAAACTTAATTAAACAGCTTCCTGAGACTGAAGGTAGAGAAGATTTAAGGAAGATAGTAGAAAAAATGCTTTTTAGGGTGTATTAACATCAATTTCACTTTTATATTAAAGAAGAATAAAATGCCTGCTTAAAAAAAGCTCTCAGGGGAGATTGAATAAATAGCTATATGCAAAAGGCAGCTGCTTTTATCTATATATAAACTTAAGCAGTATTTTAAACAATCTCCCTAAGGATTATAAATCTATTTGTCTTAGTTTGCTCTTCAACATTCTAAGCTTTTCCATTACTACTTCACTTTCCCCATCTGTTAACCTATCTACATAGATTATACAGCGAAAGGCTTTTCTCTTATTTTTTTTACTATATTTTTTTTCTAATATAAAATTTACAACTCTTTGTATTATGCTAGGCTTATACAACTTAGCAGCATCACCAAATATTTCTTTAATATGCCCTTCTCTGATCAGCCATGTGTCTAGCATTATATTTTTTCTGTATATCATAGCGTACAGTAAAACATCTAGACAGATTTCCATAAACTTTTTTCTGCTGCCCTCACAAATATTTTCTACATGAACTTCAATAAATCCAGTAGGATTATACATACTACCTATTGGCATCTCTCTCCAGCTAAAAACCGTAACATAAGTAAATATTGTTTCTGCAGCAATTCCTACGATAATCAAACATATGGTAAATGCTCTAGTGCCTAGAAAGTTAAGAGCAAAAAAAGATATTATAACCCCATAACAAAGTAAACAAAAAATCCATTCAAATAAAGATACTCCTCTTTTCATAGAGACTACCTCCTATCTAAATAAACAAATTGTTCTAAATTAAATTATATAAACTAATAAACAGCTTAATGTGAACCTTACCTTTGGGCAGATGAAATCTTAGACTCCTCTTTCTATAACCTTTATAATATTATACATAACTTGGTTAACAGGGGTGTCTATTTTATACTCTCTTCCTAACCTACATACCTCTCCCCCAAAGGTCTCCACTTCTGTTTTTCTGCCGCACTCAATATCTTCAAGCATAGATGTTCTGCTGCTAGGGTCTAAAGAGTATAGGACCTCATACCACTTTAAAATATCCTTCTCATTTAAATTGACACCAACTTTTTCTGATAACTTAATTACCTCCCACATTGCAGACTCCATAAGCTCTTTTGCTTCAGCAGTACTTTGAAAAACATTATAATGGGCTCTTAATATTGCAGAAGCCTGATTTATTCCAACATTAACCATAAACTTCCACCAGAGTTCACGGAACATATTCTCTGGTATGTCGTAAGGAATATTAGCTTTTTCAAAAAGTTCCTTTACTGCTATAACTTTTGATGAGTAAACTGTGTTTTTCTTCTCCCCGAATTTTACCTTACCAGTACTGGAGAAGTAACTCTTATTCCCTTCCCGTACCGCATCAATCCCAATACACAACCCATATAAAATCTTGTCCATTCCGAACTCATCACCTAAAATTTCCTCACTAGAAATGCCATTTAAAAGAGAAAGAATAATAGTATCCCTTCCTACATATCTTTTCATATCTTTTATTGCATTACTCAACTGATGAGTCTTTACAGACACAATAATTAAGTCTGCAGCATTAAACTGATCTTTAGGAGTCAGGTAATTGAATTCATATTCTTTTCCGTTAATTATAAACCCCTGTTCTCTGTATCTTTTAGCCCTTTCTTCACTAGCTATTACCTTTAAACATTTAGCATTCATATCATGCAGTCTACTTGCATAAGCAGTTCCTACTGCTCCTAGCCCTATAACTAATATGTTTTTCATAATATCACCTGATTTCCAAGAGAATATTTATACTATTATTATACAACTTATAGAATTGCAATCCTACCCAATAATTACAAATAGTGCACTTTAAACTGAATTTTATAAATAATTATTTTGCATAGAGATAGCTAAAATGGGAAGGTTATAAAAAACCACCTTTCTTTTGTGAAAGGTGGTTATCAATACTTATTAAAATATCTTTGCATAACTATTATAGTAGTAATATATATTTATTGCTCCCATTTTATTTCCGCCAAAAAAGTAATTACATCCTAGTTTATACCTCTTAATATACTTATTACATTTTCCATTGAATCTGCTACACTTTTTAAATTCTCTTCAGACAAAGCAGATAACCTTTTTCTCATTTCTTCTCTTAACAACTTTAAAATATCATTTGCATAGTTTTTCCCTTTTTCAGTAATGTTAATGTTTATTACTCTTCTATCCTCTTTGTCATGTATTCTCTCTACAAGATCTTCTTTTATAAGTTTATCTATTATACTGGTCATCTGTGGTTTTGATATGTATAATTTCTTACCTATTTCTGAAATAGGTAAACTCCCCTCATCATAAAGTGTTGATAAAACCATCATTTGATTTACTGGAAGCATCATATCATTAGAGCATTTATTAGGCTTCAATAACTTTTTATGTAATATAGGACCAAGTTCAAATAAATTTTCTACTAATGTGTCTAAAGTATCTTTAGCCACTACCAATCTCCCCCCTTATACTAATCAGTCTCTACAAAATTCAACTATATTTCCTTTTTCAATTTACTGAATAGTTACATATATTTATCTTTAGTATATAAAAATCTACTTTTTATTTCCAAATACTTAACTTAGGTATTATTATTTATAAAAAGGTATTTTATATACTCTTTTTAATATATAAAATACCTTTTTAATTCTAAATTGTATCTAAATCTGTTGTATTACTTTAATAGATTTAGTTCTCTTATACCAGTAAGCATAAACTTAAATTTTATTTAGCCATTTTGACTTTTTCTCCATTATTCAACAGGTTCTGTCCTTCTGTAATTATATCCATACCTTCTTTTATATTTCCTTTTACTTCTGTAGTCTTGTCATTAGAAATACCTGCATCAATGGATATTTTTTTAACAGCTCCATTACTAACTGTATAAAGATAATTTACGTTATTTTCCATTTTAATTGCTTCATTTGGAACAACTAAAATATTATCTTTACTTTCAGAAGGTAATGATACTTTAACAAACATACCTGCTTTTAACTCACCATTTGAGTTATCAATTTTTACCTTAACAGTATAAGAATTGTCCTTGGAGCTAGAGTTTGGAGAAATCTTATCTATTACTCCTGTCACTTCCTTATTGTCCAATGCACTTATAACTACTGGAACTGATTGTCCAGCCTGGATTTTTCCAATAGCCTTATCCGGTACGCTTATATCTACAATAAAACTACTTGAATCAATTATAGTAACGGAACCTGATTGACCACTAGCAAGCTGTCCTACTTTAACATCTTTAGCAGACACTACTCCAGAAATCGGTGCAGTAATAGTACCATTATTTAACTGCACTTGCACAGAATTAATTCCCGCCTGTGCTTGATCTACTTGTGCAGCTGCAGCTGCAGTAGTTTGAGGAGCTATCTTTTCTAGTAAAAGATTTAAATTAGCTTGAGAAGCCTTTAAATCTACATCTGCATTGTCGTATCTTAACTTTGAATTATCCAATTCTTGTTTAGATATAGCTCCTGTATCATATAATTTTTGCATTTTTTCATAATTATTTTTAGCATCATTATAAGATAATTGAAGTTTGTCAACAGATTGTTGTAAAGCTGTTACCTGTTGTTGAATGCCGGAATCACTGGCTTTAGCTAAATTAGCTTGTGCTGCAGCTAAAGTTGCTTGTTGTGCTTGAAGCTGTGCCTGAAGTTCCGCTGTATCTAAAGCAAATAGTACTTGCCCCGCTGTAACTTTATCACCAATATCTACATTTAAGCTAACAACCTTACCTCCTGTTTTAGGAAAAACCGTTACTTCCTGTACAGGATTTAACTTACCTGCATACTCTACTTCAGTACTTATAGAACCAAAAGCTACCTTTTGTACTTTTACAGTTCTAATATCTTGCTTTTCATCTGCTTTTTTATCTCTGTTAAAGATAGAAACACCACCGGCAATAACAACAACTACACCTAAAGCTATTATTAAACTCTTTTTATTTAAACCCTTAAACTTCATACTGTTGAACCCCCTTTACACTTCTCTTTTTTCGTCCAAATATAGCATTTTTTAAATCATCCATTAAAGTATAGACTATTGGCACTACTATAGGGGAAAGTACTGTTGACATAACCATACCTCCAATTATTACTATCGCCATACCTTTTTTCATTTCACTTCCTTCACCTATAGCAAGGGCAATAGGAAGCATTGAAACTATCATTGTTGCACTTGTCATTATTATAGGTCTTAATCTAGTGGTTCCTGATTCTATAAGAGCATCTTTTAAACTCATACCTTTTTTCATAAGCGTATTTGCATAGTCTATTAGCAGTGTACCATTTTTAGATGCTAATCCCTCTAACATTATAAAACCAATTGCTGACATTATACTTAAAGTCTGTCCAGTTAAGGCCAGTAATCCAAGCGCTCCTATAATAGCACAAGGTAATGCTACCATTCTGATAGCCGGTGTAAGGAATGATTCATATAGCACTACTAGTATCATATAAACAAGTGCTAATGAAGCTGCTAAAGCTAGTATTAAAGATCTAAAGGATTCTGCCATATCTTCTTGATTTCCACCAAAGTTTATACTATATCCTTGAGGCATAGACACTGGTTTTAAAGCAGTTTGTATCGCCTTAGAAGCTTCTCCGAGAGTTTTGCCTTGTAAGTTAGCTGAAATAGTGATAACATCCTGCTTATCCTCTCTGGATAAAGATGGCTGACTATCTTCTTTTACAACTGTGGCAACTTGGCTTAAGGATATTTGTTGTCCAAGTGAATTTCCGATTTTTATAGATTTAATGTCCTCTGCATTTTTTATCTGATTATCCATAAACTTAACTGTTATGTCGTTCTGTTCATTATTAGCTCTATATATCCCTGCTGAAGTACCTGCTAAAGCAGTTCTTACAGAAGTACCTACATCCAATGTAGAAATACCATACTGTGCTGCAGCAAGACTGTCAATGTTTACCTTTAACTCACTGCTTTTTGTATTGGAGGAATTACTTACATCTATAACTCCTGGGACCTTTTTTACAATTTTTTCAACTTCATTTGATAAATCCGCTAAAGTATCCCTATCTTTTCCTTTTATACTAATTGAAATAGGCTTACTGCTTCCTCCAGCAGATTGTGATTCTGTTACGTTAAAGTCTATACCAGGAATATTTTTTCCAAAATCACGAACCTCAGCTGCAAGTTCACTCTGAGTTTTTTTACGTTCATTCTTAGGAACTAAAGTAACCATGACCTGACCGCTAGCCTTATCACCATTTCCCATTCCGCTTTGTCCTATCATTGTAAAGTAATTCTTTACTTCTTTTATTCCACTTAAATGTTTTTCTATCTGTGTAATTTTGTCATTTGTTTGCTGTAAGGTTGATCCTGGTGAAAGAGCAACATCAATAGTAAAGCTGCTTTGATCCGATACAGGTGTAAGCTCAGTTTTTATTACCCCCATTGGAATAAGAGAAATACTAAATACAACAGCGATAAGAACAGGAGTCAAAACCTTCCATCTATGTTCTAGAGACCATATAAGAATTTCTCTGTATTTTTTTATTAACTTAGTGAAAAACTTACCATTTTCCTCACCTTTATCTCTTTTTAGTACGCGGGATGAAAGCATTGGAGTAACTGTAAATGATACTAATAGCGAGAACATTGTAGCTACAACTATTGTTAATCCAAATTCTTTAAACATTTGCCCTATCATACCAGACATAAATGCTATAGGCGCAAATACAACTACGTCACAAAGACTTATTGCTACAGCAGCCATCCCCACTTCATCACGACCTTGAATAGCTGCAGTTTTAGGGTCCTTACCTAGTCCTAAGTGTCTTTGTATACTTTCTATTACAACTATTGAGTCATCTACAAGTGTACCTACAACTAGTGAAAGCCCCATTAAAGACATCATATTCAATGAAAAATTAAGCTTGTACATCATAAAAAATGTAGCTATAAGTGATGTAGGTATAGAAATTAAAACTACTAAAGAGGATCGGAAACTACGGAAGAATAAATAAAGAACAACGGCTGTAGTTGCAATTCCCTCTAGAAGGTTATGCTGTACTTGCTTTAATGAACTAGTAATGAATGTTGTAGTATCAAAGGCAACCTCTGCTTTAACACCACTTGGGAAAGTTTTTTTAATTGTTTCTAATTCTTTTTTTATACTATCTGCTACTTTTACCACATTGGCATCACTTTGTTTTGAAACAATTATAGCCATAGTTTTTCTACCGCTAAATCTTGTTAAGGACTCAGCTTCTGGAACTTCTAAATTTATTTCTGCAATATCCCCTAAACGTATAGTTCCACCGCCAGTAGTAGGCACTAACATATTTTTCACGTCATCTATGTTCTTAAACTGACCAATAACTCTAACAGATTGGTTCATCTTGTCCTGTTTGATTTCTCCAGCAGGTACGTTTGCATTAACTGAGTTTAATTTACCAACTACAGTATTGACACCTATGCCATAGTACTCCATAGCAGTTTTATCAAGTTTTATTATTAATTCTTTTTTTTCAGATCCTAATAAGCTAACACTTCCTACTCCAGGTATCTTTTCTAGCTTATCTTTTAGTATATCGGACTCATTATAAAGTTCATCATAGCTGATATCTCCACTTAGTGCAATTCCTAAAACTGGAATAGCATTAGTGTCCATTTTAAATATAGTAGGCTTATCTGCATTTGCAGGAAGTCTTCTACTAGCATTTTCAACAGCTTTTTGAACATCTAAGTATGCAGTATTTAGGTTAACTCCCATTTTAAAGTTTATTGTAACAGTACCATATCCTTCTTTTGCAGTGGAATTAACTTTGTCTAGACCACTTATTCCTGAAACTGCATCTTCAATAGGTTCTACTACATCCTTTTTAATATCTTCAGCACTGGCACCATTATATGTAGTCATTACTGATATGGAAGCTATGTCCATACTAGGTAATAAGTTTGCTCCCATACTTTTATAGCCTATAATACCTAGTGCAACTAGTAGAACTACTACCATCCACATTGCAGCTGGCCTTTTTACTGATATTTCAGTTATTTTCATTTTTGCCCTCCTAACTAATAATTAATCTAATAAATAATTAATCCAACAAATAGTTAACTTCTTTAACTATTTGATATTATAATATAGTATGAAATAGAAATCAATGGTTATCATAATTTTAAATAAATTATAAATACATATATGTGTTATAGTAATTGCAAATATAAAAAGATTGTTCAAAATATAGTACGTCTAAAGGTACTACATTTTAAACAATCTCAAAGAAATAAATCTCTATTTGAATAAAAACATTAATATGCCTATCATAGTAACTGCGGCGATAACTAAAAGTATAATATCTGACTTGTTTTCTGGCAAAACGTTATCTTCTTTAATAATTTCTTTCTGAGATGTGAAATCTTCCATTTATCTACACCTCCATAATTAATTTTAGATGAATTTATAAATAACTAATAGATTCTCAGTATACTAACAAAAATTCTTTAGAAAACGTTATCATTGCTTGGTAAAAAAATTAGAATCAGCTATTTATAAACTCTAGGTAAATCTTATTACTTAATAATATTATACACCATTTTCAGAATATTTTGAATAGGATTTGAAAATTTTTACCTAAAAAATTAAAAATAGTTAACAATACAAAAAGAGACTGAAGCAATAGCTCAAGTCTCCTATAAATATCTCTATAAAATTCTCAATATGTGCAGCTGACTATGGCACATGTAAGCGCTAGACATTTGTCTAGCGCTTACATAGTTTATACCTTTACTTGCTTAACATATTTTTAGGTTTTCATCTACTTTCGTAGATTTTTAAAGAAAGCTTGTACCTTAATTATTCAAAAATAATCACTAATTCCATACTACGGAACGTTTTATTTACCCATTGATACTAAAAGTGATTTATTTAATTTTTGAATGTTAAGTAATACATCTCTTTTGATAGATATTATATCTAGCGGCTTGCTTCGTATTGTCTTAAAAGTTTAACAAATAACTCAGGAACCTTCATCATGTTCTCAGGAGTTTCTACGAATGCAATACGGAACTGAGTGTTTCCTGGATTATTCTCGCCTGCTGGAATATCATAGAATCCTTTTAAAGGTGCTACTAGAAGAGTTGTTTCAACTCCATTGTAGTTAACAGATCCTTTTTGTGCGCAGTAAAGAACAAAGTCAATTGCATCAAATCCTGGTTTTACAACGTTTCTAACGTCAATTACTGAGTATATAGATGCATCTGGGCTGGAAACGATTAATCCTGGTTCCTGCTCCTTTAGACCATTGTATACTTTGAATATAACGTCTTTATAGTACTCACGAATGCTCTTGCACCATCCAGCGATGCTTTCCTTACTTTCGTGTGCTAGTGCTCCAAATATATACTGGCCAATTGCGTTAGCGCAAAGGTTTGCAGTATATTCAGCTATTGAACGATCATAGTATTCTGGATTGTCAGTAATTACAGCACCGATTCTTAAACCGCATGCATTCCATACCTTTGATGTTGTCTCGATGCTTATTCTTCTTCCTTCTATACCAGGTACATCTGCATCGCTAAGTCCCCAAATACTTACTAAGCTGTTATCGCCTGTATAGTATAGTTCACGATAAGCCTCATCACTTACCATCCACATGTTGTATTTTACACATAGTGCAGCAAGTCCTTTAAGTGTTTCATAGTCATAAAGCTGTCCTGTAGGATTGTCATAAGGTATAACAAGAAGCGCTCCAGGATTGTGATTTTTAATAGTTTCTTCAATTTCGTCAAGTTTTGGAAGACTAAACTTACCTTCTTCACTTAAACTACGTTTTACTGTAACAGTTTTACGTCCTAATCTTTCTGCGAAAGAAATATAGTTTGTGTATGCTGGGTCTATCATCATAAGAGGTTTCTCATCAGTGCCTGCAGGTCCACAAACGCCAAGTAGCAACAATTCCATACCTGTTGATCCACCGTCTGTTATTTGAACTAGTAATTTGCTAGTATCAAAGCCTTCGCAAGCAAGAATATTTTTAAATGCATTCTGACACTCTTCAGTACCAGCAGTTCCTGTATATC
Source organism: Clostridium tanneri (assembly GCF_033659955.1). Taxonomy (NCBI): domain Bacteria; kingdom Bacillati; phylum Bacillota; class Clostridia; order Eubacteriales; family Clostridiaceae; genus Clostridium; species Clostridium tanneri. The sequence goes on along the minus strand of NZ_JARUJP010000024.1, from coordinate 6,618 downwards.
TTACAACGCCCTTTGCAAATGGGCTTTCAGGTGCATTTAGCGCAAACATTCTTTTTTGCATAGCAGGATTTGTTGGAAGTGAAACGTTTCCAATACCTACATTAATTACAGCTTCAGGTTTAACTTCACGCTCTGCATATTTCATTTGTGCTAATCTAACGTCTGATGGTGTTCTTGACTCAAAATGAGCTGATAAAACTGGTTTATTCATATATATCCCCTCCAAAATATTTTATGTAACACATTCTACCTTATATTATCATTTAATTCAGATTATTGCAATGCCGTACTAAAAACAATTTAACTGAAAGTAGAATGTGTTTTCTCCTAACTTTTTCTATATTCTATTTTGCCTCTACCATTGGTCTCGGATTTTTAACTTCAGCTTGAGCTGCTGCAAGTCTTGCTGCTGGTACTCTAAATGGTGAACAGGATACATAATTTAATCCAACAGCATGACAAAATTCAACAGAGGATGGATCTCCTCCATGTTCTCCACATATTCCAAGATGAATATCAGGTCTTGTCTTTTTTCCAAGCTCTGCTGCCATCTTAACAAGCTTTCCTACTCCTCTTTGATCCAACTTTTGGAACGGATCGAATTCATATATCTTTTTCTCATAATAATCCTTTAAGAACTTACCAGCATCATCTCTTGAAAAACCAAAGGTCATTTGAGTTAGGTCATTTGTTCCAAAGGAGAAGAATTCAGCTTCCTCGGCTATTTCATCAGCAGTAAGAGCTGCTCTTGGTATTTCTATCATAGTACCTACCAAATATCTTAAATCTATTCCTTCTTTAGTAATTACTTCGTTAGCAGTTCTAACAACTATATCCTTAACATACTTTAACTCTTTTACTTCTCCAACTAGTGGTATCATTATTTCTGGAACTATCTTATAGCCTTTTCTTTTCTTAACATCTATAGCAGCTTCTATAATAGCTCTAGTTTGCATTTCAGCCATTTCTGGATAGGATACTGGAAGACGACATCCTCTGTGTCCCATCATTGGGTTAAATTCATGTAAGGATTCAACAGTTTGTTTTAAATCTTCGAAACTTAATCCCATTTCTTTAGCTAAATCTCTTATATCTTCATCAAGTTGTGGTAAAAACTCATGTAGTGGTGGGTCTAATAATCTTATATTTACTGGTCTATCTTCCATAGCTTCATAGATTTTAATAAAATCTTCTCTCTGCATTGGAAGTAATTTATCTAATGCCTTTCTTCTTTGCTCTTCAGTTTTTGAAACTATCATTTCTCTAACTGCTGGTATTCTCTCTTCATCAAAAAACATATGTTCAGTTCTACAAAGTCCTATACCTTCAGCTCCGAACTTAATAGCCTGCTCAGCATCTCTAGCTGTATCTGCATTAGTTCTAACCTTTAATTTTCTTATTCCATCAGCCCAAGCCATAAGTGTTCCAAAATGTCCACCTATTTCATTCTCGATAGTTTTTATAGCTTGTCCGTATATGTTTCCTGTACTACCGTCTAGAGATATATAATCTCCTTCATGATATACCTTTCCGCCTAATTCAAAAGTCTTAGCTTCTTCATCTATTTTTAAGTCACCACATCCAGCTACACAACAAGTACCCATTCCTCTAGCAACAACTGCAGCATGGGAAGTCATTCCTCCTCTTGCAGTAAGTATACCTTCCGCTGCTACCATTCCTTCTATGTCCTCTGGAGATGTTTCAATTCTTACTAATACTACCTTTTCACCTTTTTCATGGTGTTCTTTTGCTGTTTCTGCTGTAAAATAAACCTTACCACAAGCAGCACCAGGTGAAGCTGGAAGACCTTTTGCTATAATTTCTGTATTTTCTAATTCCTTAGAATCAAAGTTTGGGTGCAAAAGTGAGTCTAATTGTTTAGCATCAACCTTTAATATTGCTTCTTCTTTTGTAATAAGACCTTCTTCTACTAAATCAACAGCAATCTTTAATGCAGCCTGAGAAGTTCTCTTACCATTTCTTGTTTGAAGAAAATATAACTTTCCTTGTTCAATAGTAAACTCCATGTCTTGCATATCTTTATAGTGTTTTTCTAATCTTTCTGCTATTTCCATAAACTGTTTATAGCACTCTGGTAAGTCTTCTTCTAGTCTTGATATTGGAAGCGGAGTTCTTATACCAGCAACAACATCTTCTCCTTGAGCATTTATTAAATACTCACCAAATATAAGCTTTTCTCCTGTAGCAGGATTTCTAGTAAATGCAACTCCTGTTCCAGATGTTTCTCCCATATTGCCAAATACCATTGATTGAACGTTAACTGCTGTTCCCCATTCCCTTGGAATGTCATTTAATCTTCTGTAAACTACTGCTCTTGGATTGTCCCAAGATCTAAATACAGCTGTTACAGCTTCTAATAACTGCTCTTTTGGGTCCTGCGGAAAATCTTTTCCCATTTCTTTTATATATAAAGCTTTATATTTCTTAACAACTTCTTTTAAGTCTGATGAAGTTAAATCTGTATCAAATTTTATTCCCTTTGCATCCTTTACTTCATCAAGAATGTCTTCAAATTTTCTCTTCTCAATTCCCATAACAACATCAGAAAACATTTGAATAAATCTTCTATATGAATCATAAGCGAATCTTTCATTATTGGTTAGTCCGCTTAAACCTTCTACTGTTTCATCATTTAAACCTAAGTTTAATATTGTATCCATCATTCCCGGCATTGAAACTCTTGCTCCTGACCTTACTGAAACAAGTAGTGGATTATTTACGCTACCAAACTTTTTTCCAGTGGTTTCTTCAATGCTAGCTAATGCACTATAAATTTGACCTACAACCTCTTCAGATAACTGCTTATCATCCTCATAGTATTTTGTGCAAGCTTCTGTAGACAATGTGAAGCCTTCTGGAACAGGTATGCCTAGATTCATCATCTCAGCAAGATTAGCTCCTTTTCCCCCAAGTAAATTCTTCATCTTTGCATTTCCTTCATTAAAAAGATATACGTATTTTTTATTTTCCATTAAATCGCACGCCCCTCTATATAAACATTTTGATGTATATTTATTATATATTATGTATTATATACGATATAGTATATACTATATCGTATGATTGTGCAATATGTAATATACGATATATGTTAAATAATAATTAAAATTTAGTTATGAGATAGCATAATAGAAAAAATCAGATACTTTTCTATTCTATTTAAATGTTTATACCCTTATAAACAAAGTCTTCCCCTGAAAGTAAAATTTTAAAAAAGCAGCTTATAATTTGACATTAAATTCGTTTCACTGTAAGCTATGTCTTGGGTAAATTTCAAACTAAATAGTTTTAAATTTATATTGCTGTGAAAGAGCTTCCTGTATAGTTAAATTAGAAATAAATGCAGCAGAATTTATTGCCCCGAGGAGGAAACTTAATGAAGATAATACAAGTAAAAGGAAATACATTTTGCATTGATACTGGAATGACCTACATACCTTTTTATAAGATTAATGATGAAGAAATTATTATGTTGGATTCAGGATGGGCGCAGGGAGAAAGAGAGCAAATCGATAAGCTTTTAGATACCAATAATTTTAAAGTGTCTGCTATAGTATGCAGCCATGCACACATAGATCATATAGGAAATGCTGCATATTTGAAGAGAAAGTATAACTGTATTATTGCTATGTCAGCCTATGAGGCTCTCTTCTGCAGCTCCACAGTAAACTTAAAGGTTTATTATTGTAGTCAAACCTTATCTGATGTTACAAAGCATTTTGGACATATGGTTTGTGAAACAGACATTATGATTTCAGACGATCATGATAAAATATATGTGTGTGGTATTAAATTTAAAATTATTCATACACCAGGTCATAGTCCTGCACATATATGCATTATTACCCCTGATGATGTTGCCTATTTAGGAGATGCCCTCATAAGTTATGAAGTAATGGAGGGTGCTAAAATGCCTTATGCTTATATATTACAGGAGGATTTAAAAAGTAAAGAAAAACTTTACAATTTAAAATGCAGTAAATATATAGTAGCACATAAAGGTATGTACAATGATATTACAAAACTTATAGCTGATAACATACATTTTTATAAAAACAGAGCTGCAAGAATATATGACATTATAGATGGTACCATGACAATGCAGGATATTATGAAGGCCGTTATTAAAAACTTTAATATTCCAGTAAAAAGCATATATAAATATGCGGTAGTAGAAAGAATGTTACGATCCTATGTGGAATATTTAAATGAAACTGGGGCCCTAGAATTAAATATGGAAGATGGCTTTATTAAATATTCAAAAGACAAAGCCTGCAGAAGTATTTAGTATACCTCATTAATGAAGCTTATGAAATTAAACCAAGAATCCAGTAGGGTTTCAACCCCGCCAGATTCTTGGTTTAATTAATTTTAAGCATTTTTAAATTAATTATTTTCTGATAGCTCTAGATGCTTTATATATTTCCACATAATAAAATCCTTTAAAGATTTTCTTTTGTTTCTAAGTTCTTTAAGTTCCTCAGCTGTAGTGCTATTCAATATGTATTGTTCGAAGCTAGAAGCATCTTCTTCATTAAAATTATTATCTACAACCCATTTGTACCCCTTATTTGCTGCTACTATTAGTAATGGGTCTACTGACTTTTCCTTAAGTACTTTTTTAATTTCATTAATGTCCATTTTTTCACACTCTCTTCTTTCTACTAGATTAACTATTACGTATTTATAACAAGTTATATCTTTATAATCTTATCTTTAGCATATAACTTACTTGAAATCCACATCCAAAGCATAACATATAAAATTGAAAAATATAAGGAATCTAACCACTGGCCTGCCCAAGGAGTCACAAACCTTAATGTTACCCATCTGCAAAAAAGTAAGGGTTCCTTGAATTGAGCATCGTAGATAGGAATTCTCCAAATAGTTTTCCTTATAAGTTCAGAAACTAGGTAAACAAAAATTGGACTACTTCCTAAAAATATAAATGGCTTTAATAAGCCTTCTTTCTTATAAATATCACAAACCAAATACAACAAGGCTAAACTTAAAGCTGCCACAGCCCCAGTTATAAGTACAAAGGAACTGGTCCATATCATTTTATTATACGGAATAACCCTACTAAATAATGAAGCTCCTATAAATCCCACTATGGATAAAGCTATCATACCTGCTACTTTATAGTAGTCATTTATATTTTTATAGTTTAACAAACATCCCATTATGCAGCCTAATAATCCTGTGGCTATTGACGGTATAGTACTAATTATTCCCTCTGGATCCCAAGTTATATAAGCTAGATGCCCACTTAAATAATAGGAATCTATTTTTTGTTCTAAATTTCCTTCAATATTGAATCCATAAGGCTTTATGAAAAAGTAGTATCCTAAAATTATTATAAAAGAAATTATTATTAATGAACCTATAACATATCTATCATCCTTAAAGCTCTTTTTAACAATTAGAAATACTATAGATGCAAATAAATATACTATTCCCAGTCTTGCTAAAACGCTAGGTATTCTCATAGAATGAAAATCAAAAATTGGAAATCCATTTAAAAATAATCCTAAGAGTATTAATATTATACTTCTTATAAAAACCTTTGAAATTATAGCTGCCATTCCTACCTTTAATGCTAATCTCTTTTCTATTACAACTGGAATAGTAATTCCCATTACTATTATAAAAAACGGAAAAGCAAAATCAGCAAAGGTTAATCCTCCCCAAGGCATATGCCTTAATTGAATATAATTTCTATCTGTATTTCCAGGATTATTGCATAAAACCATCATAGCTACTGCAAATCCTCTAAGTACATCTACAGACCTTATTCTTGAATTCAATAATTTCACATCCCTCTTTATAAGTTAATTTTATATTTACTAATAAGCTCACCTTACTTGCTAATGCCACAGAGCACAGCGAAAAAAGTGAGCTTTATTGTTAAATATTTTCTACAAATTGAATTTTTAATCCATTTGGGTCTAATACATAGAAAAACCTAGTATGTGGATTTGGCTGGAAGGGTCCACCATAAATGTCCATGCCTTTTTCTTTAATATAAGCCATCATTTCATCTACTGAATTCACTTCAAAGCCAAGAGAAATATCGTGTCCATAGTTTACATCTTTCAAAGCCTCATTGCATATAAGTTCAATCTTTGTTTCACCATCCCCTAAAAATACAATTTCTATTCCTGGGCCTGCATTGAATCTTCTGTCCACATTTAGTCCAACTATGTCCCTGTAAAACCTTAGAGATTCCTCTAAATTTTTAACCATTAATGTACTCCAGCAAAATTTCATAATTTAATTCCTCCCTAAATTATTTTTATTATTTAATATTCCACCTATAGACTCTTTTCTATGTCTATATATGAATTATACGCCTATACCTTTAATATATATAGCCTTATAAAAAATGTTAGTAAAATATTAATGGATTATTTTTATTGAATCAATGCAAAAAATAAAAATCGCTAAGCAACTAAATTGCTTAGCGATTTTTTACTTACCTGGCAGCGACCTACTCTTCCACTCAGTCTCCCGAGCAGTACCATCGGCACTATGAAGCTTAACCATCGTGTTCGGAATGGGAACGAGTGTAGCCTTCACGTCATAACCACCAGATGA
>NZ_JARUJP010000023.1:0-58530 GCF_033659955.1 Clostridium tanneri | reverse complement strand
AAACAATCTATTATTTTTATGCAAGCTTCATATTCTATGCTAATCTACAAATAAAATTTCATCTATTTTATTTACTTTTACTTTTATGTTAAACTTGTTTGTTACGGTAATATGTGAGTTCTTCCTAAGTTGATTATATTTTTCACTGCTAATATTAGCTATCTTTAAGCTTATTAAATTTAAATCGTCATCATTATTAAATAAATATCCATTATAATCTTCAGTAATCATTTCAGGAATCCCATCTATATTTCTTCCTATACATGGTGTGTAATTTTTAAAACTTTCTAAAACTACTGTAGGTAATGGATCTTGTAAACTAGGAATAAATAAAAAATCCATTTCCTTCATAAACTTATCTATGTCACCTCTATCCAATTTGCCAATTAAATCTATATTTAATCTTTCCTCTTCTATAACCGTTTTGATTTTATTATATAAACTTGTGTCATAGTGATTATAAACCATATATCCATTTAGCTTTGTTTTTCTGATAAACTCCACAAATGTCAGTGGATCTTTCCTTTCTATGAGAGATCCAACAAATCCTATTTTACTAATAGTTTCTTTTTTCTTAAATTGAAAATCATTATCAGTATTTTCAATTATCATTCCATTATATACAATGTATATTTTGTTTTCACTAATACCTAACCTTACAAGAGCCTCTTTAACCGAGTTTGACACAGCTATATATTTGTCTACATACCTATCGAAAACCCTTACTACCTTCCCCATTAAACTATTTCTTTTTACAATATCGTGTATGTTAATAATAAACTTCCTCTTATACATTTTCTTAAAAAATATACTATATATTATATCTCCAGTATTGTTTGCCCATATTATATCATATTTATGTTTAAGGTTAACACTTTTAACAACTCTAAAAAAATTAACAAATCTTAAAATCTTTTTCAATTTACTACTTAACGAATATCTATCTTTTATAGCCATTGTTGGAGTAATCTCTTTACAGGAAATAACCCTATTTTTTAAAACTTTATTATAAAATTCTTTAATTTCATTTATATCAGAACATAAGATATCGAAGCTGCTAATATTCTTAGTATTTTCTAAATAGTCTTTTAGGACAATTTCAGCACCACTAATAATACTTGTACCTGAAACTATTAATACTTTATCCATAAACCCCCTCCTTATCTTTTTTATAACACTATATTTAAGTCGTTGCAGTTTCTATAAGTTCATATAGATTATATTCTATTTAATCCTAAATTCAGCAAGTGATTTTTCGCATAGTAAAAATTTTTTGCCTTTATTTCAAGTTTGAATTCTACATAGTTGGTCTTAATTTTTTTCATCAAGAGATGAACTTTTAGTATACTTAATAAACATCATATTAACACTAAAATTCAGAGAATATATCTTACTTTTCCTATATTATCAGTTATTAAGCTTTACTTTTTCAACAATTCTAAGCATACTAATGCTTGTAAATCCAGTTACCATTTTTAATAATTTATTTAGTGAAAAACTAAGGGTTCTCATTTTTTTCAAATTAAAACTTTGGCAAAATTATCAAAGGATCTCTTTAAAGTTTTTTAACCAACAACATTAAGCAATATTAATAACTCTGACAATCACTTACCAAACTCAAATTTATAATAAGGTTAACTACCACACCATTTGTCATAAAATATTTCTTTTTCTTAATTTCAAATACAAATAGAAAACACATGTTGAAAAATATGGATAAATAAACGTAATTTGCGTACCACAAATATGAACTAAAACTTGAAATAGACCAATAGATATTATGTATATTGGTAACTTATACGTTTTTATATATATAATTATTCTAGACATAATTATTATAAGAATTATTGACAAAGGTATTCCCACTTCAGCAGCAGTTTCTAATATTCCAAGTCCACTGTAATCTAGACCTAATACCTCTGGAAAATAAACTCTATATGTAGGATCATTTCTCACTATTGGATAATTTCCTAAGCCTACTCCTATAATAGGCTTATTCCTTATCATATTGGGCACTATATGACTACCAGCTATTCTTCCATATACGAAATTACCATCTTCTATATGCATATAAGCTTCATATTTCGCATTTTTATAACTTTGATAATAGTTGCTTATGCCATTGAAAATCATATTCCTATTTAAAAAAACAATAATTAGAAACATAAGTACAACAACTAAGTTACTTTTTTTTGTCTTGTTTCTTTTATTAATATTTAAATTTAATAGCAGCGTAGCTGCTGCTATTGTTAAAATCATTAATATTAGTGCTGCCTTTGACTTTGCTAAAATTAAACATACAAATAAAATAGAATATGATAAGTACTTAACAAATCGCTGCTTCTTAGTTAAGTTAGTATATAAATATAATATATAAATTACACTTATGATATAGTTTCCGAAAGGTCCTCCTTCAACAAAGGTGCCTCTTAATCTAAATTCATTTCCTGATATATATGCTCCCCTAAGTTCAAATCCAAAGTATTTATTCAAAATATAACAAATTAAAGAGTAAATACATATTAGTACTCCTATTCTGACGTACATTGCCAGTAACATAGTAAACTGATTCCTGTTCTCTATGCTATTATATAAAAATAATACCATAAAGGCACATATAAATAATTGTATAAACCTCGATATACTAATTACAACAGGCTTATATATAAATCCTGTTAAATTACTAGGTATATAAAAACTTGAAGCAAATGATAAAATAGAAAAAATAAAAAATAATACAAAAACTAAAAATAAAGACTTAATATATATGTTAAATTCCATATCCAAACACTTTTTCTTGCTTCTTCCCGATAAATATTTTATTGACTCTGATAAAAATAAAATAATAAAAAAACTTTCAGATAACTTAATTCCATATAATTTAACGTCAGTTAAAGGTATTAATATTAGCATAAACAAAATACTTAATTTCAAAATATGTACCACCTTTTAGCAATATATTTGCCTTATAACTTCTAATGTTTTGTCACAAGTATTCTTCCACTTAAAACTACTTGAATAGCCAATTATATTAGTTGTATATTCATTAAATTTAGTAACGTTATTCTCAAAATAATAGCTGATTTCACTTTTAAACTGATTTATGTCTAGAGCTTGTGCAAGTATTCCATAATTGTTTACTATCTCAGTTAACGAACTAGTATTTGCTGCTATAACAGGGCATCCACACGCCATTGCTTCCAATGGTGGTAGCCCAAACCCCTCGTATAATGAAGGAAAAACAAATACTGTGGCTAAGTTATATAATATAGGTAAATCATTATCTTCTACATATCCTATAAATTGAACTCTATCTTCCAACTTAAGCTCTTTTATTAAATTATTGAGCGATTCATTAGGTTTACCATTTATAATCAACTTAATATTTTCATTAGTTAACCCCATGGCCTTCACTAATGTCTCTACATTTTTATGAGGTTTTAAATTTCCAATATATAGAACAAACTTGTCAGGTAAATTATACTTTTTTCTAACTCTATTTAATTCAACAACATCTTCTATAACTTTGAATTTCTCGTCTACACCATTGTAGGTAACAACTACCTTATCACTATCACATCTTAACCAATCAATAATTTCTGTTTTAGAAAATTCTGAAACAGTCAATATTTTCTCGCATTTTAACGCTGATGGTTTTACTATGTATCTATAGTAATATTTGTGAAATGGTGTATAGTACTGAGGGAATCTTAGATGATTTAAATCATGTATTGTCATAATCATTTTACATTTAATAAATGGACTTGATACAAATGATGGAGAATGAAATATAGCTCTACCTTTATATTTATTAACTATTAAAGGTAATTCTATTTGTTCTCTTAACGATAAAAATTTAGATTTCATCTTTATAAATTCAATATTGCTTAATCCTTCAAACAACTTGTTTGCTAGATACAAATCATTAACTAGGACTATGATGTGAATATCTTTTTCTAAAGACATATTCTTAATGAGTTCATAAGTGTATCTTGCAATACCATGCAATTGTTCATTTACCATTCTTGCATCTATGATTATATTTAACTTTCCTTCCATCTAACTACAGTACCTTCCATCTCTTAGTATTTTTAAATTCATTGTATCTTTCTAAAATAAAATTATTTATTTTCTCCTTAAATATTCCTTCATCAAACTCTTCCGCATGTTTTCTTATAATATCCTTATCAAATTTAATCTTTTCAAATTCTTCAATAGCACTTTTAAGTGATTCAACTGTTTGTTCTTTAAAAAATATTCCTGTTTTCTGTTCAACAACAGTCTCCAACGCTCCACCTCTACCAAATGCAATAACAGGTCTTCCACTTGCTTGCGCCTCTAATGGAGTTATTCCAAAATCCTCTTCTCCTGGAAACACAAAGGCCCTACACTTAGAATAATAATCTTTTATAACACTATCAGGCTGTCTTCCTAAAAATTTAATATTATCTTTAGCCATAGCTTCAAGTCTTTTTCTTTCTGCTCCATCACCAATAATGACTAAAGGTAACCCGAGTTCATTAAAAGCCTCCACAGCCAAATCTATTCTCTTATATTCTACTAACCGAGATACAATAAGAAAATAATCCTCATCTACATCGCTGATATTAAATAAATTACACCTAACCGGTGGATGTATAACTACGCTTTCTCTTCTATAATGCTTCCATATTCTTCTTGCTACATTTTCAGAATTAGCAATGAAATAGTCTACCCTATTAGAAGAAACATTATCCCAAACTCTCATGTAATTAATAAAGTATTTTAATAAGTCCTTTTTTAACTTTTTCATATCAGATGTGTCGGCATATTCATAATAAAACTCCCACCCATACCTCATAGGAGAATGGCAATAGCAGACATGCATTGCGTTAGGATTAGTTACAACTCCCTTAGCACAGGATGAACTACTACTTAGCACAACATCATATTCATTTAAGTTAAAACTTTCAAAGGCCATTGGCATAAATGGAAAATACTTTTGATGGTTCTTTTTTGCATCTTTTTTATTTTGTAAAAATGACGTCCTTACATCTATATCTCTAAGCGCATCATCTAAATTGTCTGGATTATATATAGTTGTGTATATAGGTGACTCTTTATAAACCTCTTTAAAGTTTATAACCACTCTTTCCGCTCCACCCATATTGGTTAACCAATCATGTACTAATGCTACCTTCACAAGTGCACCTCAATTCTTATATATTACTAAATTACCTTATTCTTTATCTCCTTAATTCTCTCAATGTCCTCTTTTTTCCCAACAAAAATAATATCATCACTTTCAACTACAAACACATCATCAAGCCCAACAACAACAATAGGCTTTTCCTTACTTACAACGATATTATTGCTTCCTTCAATGTTCTTTATATCACCAACACAGACGTTGTTATTGTCATCTTTATCCCTGTATCTCTCTACCGAATACCAAGTGCCTATATCATCCCAACCAAAATCCGAAGGGATAACATAAATATTTTCCGCCTTCTCCATAATTCCATAGTCTACTGAAACATTATCTACCTGAGGGTACCTGTTTTCCAAGACCATGTTAAACTCATCCTCTGAAGTAGCTGCAATCTCGCTTAACACCTTATAGGTATTAGCTAAATACTCCTTGGTTAACTTAATTACAGTAGAACATTTCCATACAAACATTCCACCATTCCATAAAAAATTACCTTCATTTAAGTACTCTTTAGCTGTTTCTAAATTTGGCTTTTCAACGAATTTGTCTACTTTTCTGACTTCAAATCCATTTAATATTTCTTCTGTTTTACTGTACTTTATATATCCATACCCAATCTCCGGTCTGTCTGGTCTCATGCCTAAGGTTACTATGGCATCCTTGTTATTCTCTATAAAACCATTTGCAGCTTTTATAGTATTTCTAAAACCTTCTTCATCCACTATTAAGTGATCTGAAGGCAATACCACTATAGATGCATCCTTATAATATTTATGTATTAAAAATGCAGATAACCCTATACATGGTGCGGTATTCTTACCTACTGGCTCCACTATTATATTTCTTTCAGGTAAATTAGGAAGTTGTTCCTTGACCAAATTCACATACCTTTTAGCTGTTACCACAAATATTTTTTCTACTGATATCAACTTTTCTAATCTCTTAACTGTCATTTGTATCATAGTGTCCTCACCTAACAGCTTTAAGAATTGCTTTGGTTTTTCATCTGTAGATAAAGGCCAAAATCGCTCGCCCTTACCTCCTGCCATTATAAGTGCACATAGCATATTAATTCCTCCTAAATATTACTGTATTTTATGCTTTAAAAATTACTATTAAGCTAAGTCATATTAATATCTACTGATAAGTTTGGGTTTTCACCTTATTTTGCGCCTTCTTTTCTAACTACAGCTCCAACTGTTTTGAATATAATGGCAATATCAAACCAAAAGCTTCTCTTATCAATATACTCCATATCCATCTGAACTCTTTCCTCATATGTAGTGTCACTTCTGCCGCTAGCTTGCCATAAACCAGTAAGTCCAGGCTTAGCACTTAAAAACTTGTCCCCATATATTCCGTATTTCTCTAATTCTTTTTCAACTATAGGTCTAGGTCCTACTACACTCATATTACCTATTAAAATATTAAGCAATTGAGGAAGTTCGTCCAAACTTGATTTTCTTAGAAAGTTTCCTAATTTAGTTATTCTAGGGTCATTTTCTAACTTAAAGTTTTCCTCAAATTCCTTCTTTTGCTCTGGCGTAAGTTGTTTTAATAATTCTTCAGCATTTGTAACCATTGTTCTAAATTTATAAACTTTAATTGACTTACCATCTTGTCCTAATCTTTTATGTCCAAAAAATGCTGGTCCTTTTGAGTCTAGCTTAACAAGAATCACTAGTATTATAAAAAGCGGTAAAAAAACTATTATTGCACATAAAGAACTTATAAAGTCAAAACATCTTTTGGAGAAGTAGTACATCAAACTTTTTTCGCATATTTCAACATTTTCTACCTGTGTATAGTTTTTATTTTCCTGTAACTGTTCCAAACTCCTTCTCCCTCCCTTTTACCTCTACTTTTAATTATATATATCTATGAAAAAACAAACAACCTTCAACATTGGAAAAACAAACTCTTTTTGTTTGATTTTTCCTTATAAATCTACCAAAAACTATGGATAATAATAAAATTCTTTTTCTTATCCTATAGTTATTGTCATAAGTTAAAAATTGTTTGTTCTTATAAAATAACTTCTAAGTATTTGCTGAAGCCTTTTTAAACCAACGACCTTTGGACTTATCTTGTACTCTCTCACCATCAACACCGTAATAATAATGATAGTAATATCCATAGTATCCCTTTTCTTGAACTTCTAACTTATTTAGCACAACACCTAGTATCTTAGCATCCACCTTTTCTAAAAGCTCTTTAGCCTTCATAGCTGCTGCTCTTTCTGCTTGTCCAGAAGCAACTACTAGTAAACATCCATCTGCATATCTTGATAAAAGCTGTGCATCTGTAACAGCTATTACCGGTGGTGTATCTAGAATTATACAATCATAAGTCTCTCTTAAAGTTTCTACAAACTTTTTCATTTTTTCAGAGGCTAGAAGTTCCGCTGGATTTGGCGGTCTTGTACCAGAAGTTAAAATATTTAGATTTGGAATTTCAGTTTTTTGTACTGCTTCCTCAAAGGTAACCTTTCCTACAAGTAAGTCTGATAACCCAATACTATTAGACTTCAAGAACACCTTATTAAGCTTTGGTTTTCTCTGATCACAGTCTATTAATATAGTCTTATTTCCACTCTCTGCCATCACTACTGCTAGGTTAGAAGAAGTAGTAGACTTTCCTTCACTAGGTCCAGAGCTAGTTATAACTATTGTTTGTATCTTTTTATCAAAGGATGAAAATTGAATATTTGTTCTAAGAGTTCTATATGCCTCTGCAATAGGAGACTTAGGATCTTTTATCGTTATGATATCTGGCTTTTCCATTATATTCACTCCATTTATTTGTATTTCTAGTAATTCAAAACTATTTAACCTTTCTCTTCAAAAAGTCAAATATGCTCTTTTTCTCTTTTATCTTCTCAGGCTTCTTCTTTATTTCTTCATTATTCAAAAGAAGTTCTACGTTTTCCATTACGCTTTTGTCCATACCATTACTTAACTTTCCTGCTATATCTAATGCATTTTTTATCTTAGGTGATCTTCTGTTAACCGAATGGGCATCTGAACCTATAAAGTGGCAGATACCATGAGAAATTAATATTTCTGAAGTTTTCTGAACTCTTTTTCCAAAATGTCCTTCTATACTTCCACTATTTATCTGAAAAAGGCAGCCCTCTTCAATAAAATTGTTTATAACAGAAGGTTTTTCTATTATATAACTATATCTTTCTGGATGGGCAACTACAGGAACTATACCCTGTAATCTCAACTCATACATTGTATCTAATGCATTTTTAGGCATATCCTGCATTGGAAATTCTATGAGCATATATTTTGTATTGTTTATTCCCTTTATAATTCCTTCTTTATAGTGGTCTAGAGTATGATTGTCCAAAAATATTTCTTGTCCAAATATTATTTCTATATCCAGTCCCTGTTCTTTTACTTTTCCACTAATTTCTTCTGTTAACTTACATATATCCTCGAATTTATTTTCATAATACCCTCTATAAAAATGAGGCGTTGCTATAATTTTTTTTATGCCATTATTTCTAGCAATTTTAAGCATTTCTATAGTGTCATCTAGTGTTTTTGCACCGTCATCTATTCCCGGAAGTATATGGCTATGTATGTCTATCAAATCTAATACCTCCTCAATTCTCTCTTTAGTTCTGCTGTTCCATGTTCTTAGGTATTATACCTATAACTGGTAACCCTAAGTATTTATTTATATCTTCTTCTGTTTTCATAGTACTATCCATATATTCAAGTACAAAAGTAAGTCCTACAGAGGCCATAAGTCCTAAGAAAAAGGCAATGGCTATATTTAATGCCTTTTTAGGCTTTATAGGTTCTTCTGGTAACTTAGCCTTATCCATAATTTGAATATCTCCACCAGTTGGAAATACCCTTTTTGATTCTTCTATAAAGGTTGATGAAACTGCCCCTACTATCTTTACTGCTTCCTCTGGGCTCTTGCTTGTAGCCGTTATGGCAAGTATTTGTGTTCCCTGCTGCGGTGTTACTGTTGTTATTTTTTTCAACTGCTCTGATGTTAAACTTCCACCTAATTTTTGTGCTGATCTTTCAGATACTGAAGCAGATTTGGCAATTTCAGCATAAGTTTTTACAAGATTTTGATACATCATGACATCGTTATATTGTACGTTGCCATTCTTTTCATTCCCCTGAGGTTTCCCAACTATTATAGTTGATTTTGCTTCATAAGTAGGTTTAATTACAAAAAAACTTAGGATTCCTGCTGCCAATGTACATGCCACCGTTACACCTACTATCATCTTCACCCTTTTTCTGATTATATAGAAAAAGTCCCTCAAATCTAACGTTATCTCTTCATTCATTTACCCTGACTCCTCCCTGAAGTTATCATTAAATTATAATATTATTTCCCAATCATACTACTTACAATATTTATATCTGTGCCGTTTATATTAGAAAATACTGCCGCTTTAAGTTCAGTCTTCTCCTGCTGGGATAGTTTGTTATAAACTGCCCTCACTCCACCAGCTGCTGAGTAGGGATTGGCAGAAGGGTTTCCCTTCATACTGTTTATTGCAGATATCATTGAAGATATTACTGCCTTTTGTCCCCCTGTGCTTACAGAACCGCCGGCTGCACTTAGTCCGTTGTTTATTCTATCTAATGCTTCATCCCTTTGAGAAAGATTTTTAGTATTCTCACTAGGTGCGTCATTACCTTTAGTTTCTCCACTTGAAGTA
This sequence comes from Clostridium tanneri, assembly GCF_033659955.1. NCBI lineage: Bacteria > Bacillati > Bacillota > Clostridia > Eubacteriales > Clostridiaceae > Clostridium > Clostridium tanneri. The sequence continues at coordinate 48,640 of NZ_JARUJP010000023.1, read as the reverse complement.
TTATTTTCTAAATTGCTCTTTGAAGCATTGTCCTCTGTTAAATTATTATTTTTCAAGGCATCTTTTATATTATTTTGTATGTCTTTTATCTTTTCTTCTATAATATTTGAAACCTTTTTCATGCCTACAAAAATTTCATCATTTTTAACTTCTATAGAGTTTATCTTTATAGGAAGGATTTCTTCCTTAACTGCTATAGTTCCATTTTCTATACTTATTTTATCTTTGGATTTATCTTTAAGCTTGGCCATAACAAAATCCTTAGGCAGTGTTATCTTTCCTGCTTTAAAATATAATGGTGTATATACTACTTTATTCTCTTCATAAGATAACTTACCTTCTGATGTTATTAGCAGATTAATTCCTTTATAGCTAGTAGGTACATAAAGTTTTAAATTACCATTTACTATATCTCCCTGAATACCTTTAATTCTAATATTCCCAGAAGACTTTTCTTCCTTAATATACATGCTTATAGCTTGATTTAACTCTTCTTTGTCTAACTTCAGAGTTTCACCTTGTTTTTGCGACTTTGTTACTTTGTCCACAAAAGAAGCTGAAACCTTTGTTTTCTCCATAGTATAAGAAGAGTTCCAAAATAATAATTTAAAAAATGTAATAAGTAATGCCGCTAATACTATAATTCCTACACATAATTTGAACTTTTTACAATTTATTATTTTATTCACTACTTATCTCCTTAGAAAAACATATTTTGTGCTCATCTATATTGACATTTCTATTTTAGCACCCTTTGAACTATAGGTAAATATAAAATAAAATCCAGTTTTTTATAGAACAAAAAAGTATGATTTTTTCTCTTGTTCTATAGTCCAAACTTTTATGATAATGCCAATAATATTTCAGCAAAACCTTTATTTGTTTTTAACACTTTTTAACATTTTTATACCTCTTCTCTCATTGTTAAATAATAAATGTATTCTCAAATCTTGATAAATATACCTTTATTATTTTATCACTTATATATTATTTACTCAAGTTATAGTATTACTAAAAGAACTCAGGCCAAAACCTGAGTTCTTAAATTTTACTTTTTAAATTAGTTTCTGTCAATATTTACATTAAAATAATTATTATTACTGTAAATCTTATAATCACCTAAAGTTGAATTTACATCCAGAAGGTTAACAACTTTGTCAACTATTTGAGCCCTTGTTAAGTCTGTAGAATATATATCTACACCATTTTGCTGTACTTTAGTTACAGCAATTCCACTAATCTTTAGTTCTGGAACCTTTGTAGTAGTATCTATATATCTTTCGTTTAATTCATTAGTTAATTTAGTTTTCAACTCTCCCTGGAACTTTTCATAGCTTAATGAACTATTTTGTATTTTTTCCACAATTAGTGTTTTATTTAAGTTTCCGTTAGTATCAAAATAAACTGAATCTGCTTTTGATAAAATATCCGTTAAAGAGTCTCCGCCAATTTCTAACGAACTAATAGTTTTAAAGTGATTTATTTGTTCTTGAACCTTGTCTAATCTTGCTCTTAACACAACTGGATCTTGATTCTTACCTGTTTCAAATATATCCTTTAGAGATTCCATGTTTTCCTTTTGTAATTGTACTTTAACAACATCACCAGTGGTATCCAGCTTTATATAGTTTGTTAAGCTGCTATTCTTTTTTAACTGATCGTTGAATTCTTTTTGAACTGCTAATTTAGCTATACTTGTTATATCGGTGTAGTTATCTCCGCCACTTGAAGATCCGCCACCGCCGCCGCCACCAGTTGATGGTGCTGTTGGTATCTCTTTCTTCATCTCATCTAGTAATTCATCGGACACGTTAGCTTTTCCACCTAATACTGTTATTGTGCTGCTTGCATTTAACGTTGATTTGATAAGATTCTTAGTATAACCACTTAAGTCCTTTCCAGTTATTACTAAAGGACTCTTGTTTTTACCTGCTAAGGCTGAACCTGTTAACGCGTCTGCAAATTCATCTCCTTTTGGTCCGTCTCCTAGTGCTATATATACGTTTTTGAAATCAAAATCTCCCTTGAATCCTTCAATTACCTTTGCATTTGTTTCATACCTGTCTACCCCACCAAATCTTTCTGGTGATGGTACCTTACCCATTGTGTCCTCACTAACTGAAGCATACCCTCCAATTATATAGGTTTTCGTTATACCTGAGTTAGCTTTTATGTAATTAGCTGTAGGCTCTGATAGTTTCTTGCTTTCCGTTAAAAGTATTGGCATTCCTTTAATAGCTGCTACTGGTGCTGCTGAAAGTGCATCAGCATAGCCTTCTCCTGAAGCTAAAACAACCTTATCTTGAACTCCAATTTTTTCCGCAACTTTTACTGAAGTAGCATATCTATCTAAGCCGCCAAATCTCTCTACACTTGTAGTTATTTCAGCTTTTATCTTATTTACGATAGTTTCTGAAACTACTCCTTCTCCGCCTATAACATACACATACTTAACTTTTAATCTTTTTAGCTCATCTAAAGTACTTTGGCTTATGCTATTTTTTTCAGTTAAAAGTATAGGTGCATTATTTGCCTTTGCTAGTGGCGCTGCACAAAGTGCATCAGCATAACCCTGTCCACTAGCTATTATGGCGTAGTCAGAAGTGCTTGTCCAACCTGCCTGTGATACTTTTACGGCAGTTTCATATCTGTCTGCTCCCCAAAGTCTTGGACTTTCAGGTGGTGTAACAGTAGCGGCCTTTACATTTATTGCTGTTGCAGAACTAGTTATAAGCAATGAAGCAACAACTGCAGACGAAATAGCCTTTTTACCTAAATTTTTCATCATTAGTACCCCCAATATTTTATAGTATAGTCATATTATGGTTGCAAAAAACAATAGTATTTCCTTGTTTCTTTGTTAAATACGATTATATTATACAATACCGATTTATAATTTAAAACTGAAAACAAAACCCACCGTATCCATGTTATTCCTCAAGATACAACAGTTTCATCAATCTCATAAACCCCTGCCCCACTAAAATTTTTGGTACTTAAAAGGCCACCTAACGGTATAATCGTTAGATGGCTCTCATGCTCTTAGTGTAAGAGTATTATAAACTCTCAAATATCTCTCTTTACTTTTCTATAGTTATATTTGCAATATTATTTCCTTTTTGTACAGCCTGAACATTTATTTTCTTATCCTTGTGAGCTGCTTTCAATTCCTTAGCATACTTTTCTGCTAAAGCTTTAGCATCCCCTTCACTTATGCCCTCTTTAATTATCATAGTTGCAATTACAGAATCATCTTTAAAATATACTTGTCCGTCATATACTTCTTTTTCCTTCTTAAGCTGTTCTGTTTTTTTTGCGTCTTGCTGAACCTTAGGTGCTTCCTCTTTTTTAGCCTTCTGCTCTGATTGCTTTGTATTATTATTTTGTTTAGAAGAATCCTTTCCAAAAGAACAGCCTGACATAGAGATAACTAAGGCAGCTGTTATAGATAAAGCTGATAATCTTTTTGCTAATTTCATCATAGCTATTCACCCCTTTTGATTTATTATTCTCCTAATAAATCTTTAAATTCCTCTACAGTTACCATATAATCATTTACTAAATTTTGAACTGTAAGCTCTTCTTTTTCTAAAGCAAGTTTCTTTGAATAAACTTCAAGCTGATCTACTTGTCCAACTTCGAACTTAGCTGAAGCATTATTATAGTTTTCTCTAGCATTTTGTAAATTTATTTGCTCAGCAGTAATACTATCTTCTTTATTTTTCATATTATAGTAAGAAGACCATGCTCTTATCTTTAACTTTAATGTTGTGTCATCTAAAGTATTAATTGCATTTTGCAGATTTAACTGAGCGTTAACTAATCCTGTAGTGTTATTATGTCCATATTTAGTATTTAAATCTACATTCATTTTTGCCCACTCTATATTTCTATTAATATTAGCTAAATCATAGTCATCTTCTATGGACTTGTTAATTCTAGCTTCTATATTGCTATCGTCAAATTTTACAAAGTCAATTTTTGCTGGTGCTAAAGTTAAATTAGCATTTAAGTCTGTGTTTAGTATTTGCTTTACAGTTAATACAGACTGTTCTATTAGAGCCTTCGGTCCATTAAGCGCTGCTACTAACTGACTTCTTTGTACATTTAACTGTTGCAAATCTGATGAAGTAGCCATACCTTGCTTTATAAGATTATTTACTTTCTCTATTTGCTTGTCTATATTTGAAATACTATTATTTATATTTGTGATTTGATCCTGATAGTTTATTACGTTCATATACTGTCTTTTCATATTAAACTTTAAAGCCTTTAATGCATCTTCTTTTTCATGCTTTGCATCCTTTACTGCTTGGGCACTTTGTTGTGGTTTAATTTCTATTGCTTGTTTTAATGATATGTATAGATTTTCATTTTTATTAACACTATATAGCATCTTATCTGCATCAATAGCATTTTGGTGATCATAATCATATTGTTTATTTAAAAGTATTAACTTTTGATCCATTAATTGTATTGATGTATTATACTTTTCTATACTATTTAAAGCTTCTTCCAAGGTAAAATTAGTTGATAAATTTACAGTGTCAGTAATTGTAGTTTGTGGTGTAGTTACAGCATTAGTAGATGCTGCCAAAGAAGGACTGCTTATTGTTATTGACATTGCAAGGGCGATTATAAGACTAAGTTTTTTATTCATGAATTATTACCTCCATAGTTTTTAAATATATTGCTATTGACCAAGACTTGTACTACTAGCTCCAATTTCACAAGCATATCCAAGCTTTATTTGAGCTATCCATATGTCCCTTTGTAAGGCTTTTACGCTATTTTGTGCATTTTGAAGAGTTATCAGCTTAGAATCAGCTTCAATTTTGCTAATTAAGCCTAGTTTATACTTTTGTAATGCCTTGTCATAATCCTGCTTGGCATAGTCTGCACTATCCTTCACTGATTTAAGCTTTTTAGATTTATTTTGTAAATCATTATATAAAGCATTTACTTCCAAAGATATGTTTATCTTGCCAGTCTCTAATGTGTTTTTAGCTGAATCTACGTAATATTTTCCTATTTTGTATTCAGCATCTCTTGTATCAGGGTAAAAGGCCTTAACAGTTTTAAATTCAAAATCCATTAAATTAACGTATTCTGAAGCATTTAGCATCTCTGCTCTATTTTTTAAAGCGTCCTCTAGATAAGAATCATATCTTCTTATGTAAGGATCTTCTGTAATCTTATCCTTTAAAAGAGTTGTATATCTAGTTTCAATAGGCGCTCCAATAAGCTTATTCAGGTTCATAGTTTCTATTTCGTATTGTCTTTTTGCCTTATTAAAGGCAGCTAATTGTGAATAATAAGCATATTCCTTTGCTTTAAGGTCATTTTGTGTTATCATTCCTGTTTCAAGCTGCAGCTTTGCCTTTTTATATTCTGCCTCTGAGTTATCTAATCTTTTCTGCTCAGTGTCTAAAACATCCTTTGCATCCATAAGCACAGTGTATTGACTATATATAGATAGCTTGACTTCATTCTTAGCTACCTCTTTTGCATTCTTGCTTTGGTATATAGAATATTTAGCCTCAGCAGGACCATTGTCTCTGGATTTTATTAGTTCGAACTTTTTGTTATCTGTTAGCAATGGAGTGTTATTTATTTGATCATTTACCTTTGGTGCATTTTCCATAGCGCTCTTATAGTTATTTTCTGCCTGCTGAACAACTATATCTTTGCTCTTTACTGTATATGAGCTTTCTATAGCACTATCTATAACAGCATCTATATCTAGAGTATTATTGTCTTGTGCAAAAACTGTATTGCTGGATAATGCGGCAATAATAACAGCAGCTGTAGTTAAGAGTTTTATTCTTTTCATTCTCTAACAATCCTTTCGCATACGAATATTTCAAATATGAAACAATTTTACCACAAACATATAGGGATTACTATATCTTTTAAATCATATTTTTTAGTTATTCATCACTTAGTGTAAAATTCATTTTTGTCATCCACTGATTCATAGGCTGACCATCTTTATTTTTAATATCATTTAGAACTATAATAGTGTACTGTTCATTTCTCTCATAGCCTTCATAAGGGGGATTTATTAAAACTACATTAGTACCTTTAATTTCAAAGGATACTCCTACACTATTCCCTTTGCTGTCTATAACCTTAACATTATTTAAGATAGTGTTTTCTATGCTGCTTATAACAGAGTTGTCGCTATCATCTATCAATTTCTTTTCATCAATAGGCATGGTAAAGGTTATTTTCCAAACCTTATAAGGGTCAGAAACGGTCTTTGTCCCCATATCTTTCATACTTGTGTTTTTTATTACGCTATAAGCAGAATCTTTTTTAACTACTGCAGCCCCTTTATTAAATGGAGTTCCTGCTTCAAACTTCCCATCAACTAAAGTGCCGCCTAATCTATCTATATAGCTCCACTTACCTGATCTTTCTACTAATGCCGTTCCCTCTTGAAAGTCCGTTGCATTATTAAACTTAGCACTAATAACTGTATCTCCTCGCTTATTAATGTAACCATACTTGTCCTCAACTTGTATTCGAGCTAACCCTTCGGAAAATGGATATATCTTCTTAAATTCAGGTTTAAATGTAACCTTTCCGCTTATATCCATGAAGCCATATCTCTTATCCTTTATTACAATAGCCATATCTTCTCTAAATTTATCTATAGATTCATATTGAGGATTTGCGAAGACTTTTCCTTCCTTATCCAAAAGCCCATATTCGTCATCTTTATTAACTAAAATAAACCCTTCATTAAGTTTATCTATACTTTTATATTTTATATCTGTTAGCTTATTTCCCTTCTTATCTATAAGCCCCCACTTGTCTTTATTTGCAACCTTAATTAAATTTTTGCTCACAAAGGCAATATCATCAAATTGAGGATTTAAAACTATATTTCCTTTTGTATCTGCAAGTCCCCATTTACTATCCTTTTTTATATAGAAAAAATCATATTCTGAGGGCTTCATTTCATCAAAATCAAATCCAGTAAAAGTTCCCTGTTTATCAATTAGTCCCCATCTGCCTTCATAACTTACGACGGCTCTACCCTTTTCAAAATCATAAGCATTATCAAACCTAGGCTCTATAATAACTTTTCCTGTCCTATCTACAATACCATATTTCCAATCCTTTTTTACCCTGGCATATCCTTCTTTGAAAGAATATACATTGTCAAACTGAGGGTCTACTATAATGTTGCCTGTACTGTCTATAAAACCGTATTTGTTACCAACAATTATTTGTGCTACTCCCTCCACTGAAAAATCAGATTCACTGTCAAATTGAGGTTCCGCAATAATTCTTCCTGATTTATCTATAAAACCGTACTTATTTCCCTTTGTCACCTTAGCAAAACCATTGACGAAGGCAGATATTGACGCAAACCTAGGCTCAATAGTAACTTTGCCAGTTTCATCTATCAATCCATATAGTCTATCCTTTTGAACTTTTGCTACTCCGTCGCCAAAGGAATAAACAGTATCAAATTTTTCTCCTATATCTATAGTGGAATAGTTATTACTAGCCTTTGCTGACACCTTATCAATTTGAACTAAAAAAGTAGTATTACAAAAAGTACAAAGTGCCAAAATTGCATTCAAATAAAGCTTTGTCCTTTTCTGCAAATTTTTCCCCTCCTTTGAGTAAATATATGGATATTAATATAATTATATCATTTAATATCTAAAGTTTACACTGATTAATTCAGGAATTAATGTAATAATATTGTAAACAGCCTAGTATTATCACTAGGCTCATCTAAATAATAACATATATTTGCTCCTTAAAATAGGCCTTTAGTAAATAACAGGATTAAATCCCACCGATTCCCGAGACGATTTTATTATTGTTATCGCATAATCAGTATTTATAATTGAATTTTTATAGTATAATATTGTTATATTACCTTATGGTGGAAGATAGGAGGGTATTACAATATGAAAAAGATAACTACAAGAGTACTTGCTAGTGCCACACTAATGTCCTTAGTATTAACTACAGCAATATCAACTGGCGTTGTGCAAGCATCTGAGCAGATTACAAGAATTGGGGAAGCAGATAGATATGAGACTGCTGCTAAGGTTGCCACAACAAACTGGACTAATCCTGAAAACGTAATTTTAGTATCTGGTGAAGGCTATGCCGATGCAGTAAGTGCTTCAGTACTTGCAAAACAACTAGATGCTCCAATACTTTTAACTACTCCAAAATCGCTTAGTTCAAGTGCTAAAGCTGCATTGGATACATTGAGCCCTAAAAACATCTATGTAATAGGTGGAAATGCTTCTGTATCTCAGTCAGTAAGAACTGAGTTGAAGAAATACAATTATAAATTAGTAGAGCTAAGCGGAAAAAATAGATACGAAACTAATACTGCCGTTGCGAAGAAATTGGTAGAGCTTGGTGTTAACGCTGATAATGTTATGTTAGTTGGTGGAGAAGGCTTTTCAGATGCTCTATCAGTAGCTTCTGTAGCAGCTGCCAAGGGCCAAATTCTTTTACTAGGAAGTAATGATAATGGTTCAATGAAATCAATTCTTGAATTCATAAAAGCACACAATTCAAAAACTACTGTTATTGGTACAAGCAATGTTATAAATGACAGTATGTATAGTAAAATTGGAGCCATTGAAAGAGTACACGGTGGAGCTAATAGATTTGAAACAAACTTAAATGTACTTAGAAGATTTGCAGAAGACTTAAAAACTGACAAGCTATTTATTGCCAATGCTTCCGGTGACGGATATGCAGATGCTTTAGTAGCTTCATCATTGGCAGGAAAGTGGGCTTCTAATTTAGTATTGATTGATAATGCATCTTCATCATCTACAAGTGAAGCTTTAGACTACATAAAGAATAAAAAGAATGATTCCACTGCTTTAAATGTTATAGGTGGAAGAGGAGTTGTGCCAGATTCAATTATTTCTAAAATAGAAGATGTTCCAGCTGAAGTTCCTGAAACTCCTACTATAAATGAGCCTACAGTAAAATCTGTAACTTCTAATGGACTTAGTCAAATTAAAGTTGTATTTAACACTGATGTAGACGAAGATACAGCAGAACTTGTAAGAAACTATCAGATTGATGGAGATAATCTATCTTCTTCCTCAGCTTCTGCTACAGTTCAGGCTGATAAGAGAACGGTATTGATTACCTTCTCAAAACCTTTTGCACAAAATAGTGATGCTAAGTTCACTGTTAAGGATGCTATACTAGATAGCAACTTAAATTATACTATAAAAAAATTCCAGCAAAAACTTGAGTTTTTCGATACTGGTCATCCTACGTTAGATTCCGTTACACCTGTAGGTGGAAATAAACTAGTAGTTAAGTTCTCACAACCAATAAGAATGGATAAGAGTGCTTTATCTTCAATGAAAATTAATAGACAAAGTGCTGCAAACTACGGTTTAAACTCATCCGAATCTACTTTCTACAATAACTCTGGTGAGTGGGCTGATAAGGTAGAGCTTTATTTTAACTCATCACTGCCAATGGGTACTAATACCTTTACTATACCAGATGGGGATGTAGGCAAGAAATTTGATACTGCTGCTGGTTTCCCAGTAAAGGCAACATCCTTCGACTTTACCATTGGTTCAACTTCTGGTACTCCAGAGGTTACTAAAGTAACTAGTGAAGGCTTAAGTGCTATTTATATAACTTACAATAAAACTATGGACAAACAAACTGCCCTTGAAGACAGTAACTACAAAATAAATAACTCCACAGTTGCTGTAGATCCAGAGGATATAACCTTTGTAGAAGGTTCAGAGGATAAGATTGTTAAAATAAAAGATTTAGACAGATACCTTGAAGATGGAGAAAATGAAATTCTTATAAAGGATAATGTAGAGGATACTTACGGAAATGAAATAAAAGAAACAAAGATGAAATTTGACGTAGGTAATGATTCTGATAAACCACAAGTTACCAATGCATCTATAATTGATAAGAATACAATCCGCGTTAAGTTCAATAAAGACGTAGTTAGCAGTTATGCTACTGATGAATCTAACTATAAGTTAATTGATTCCTCTGGAACAGATATCAGTTATAAAATTAATGACATAATCAGAGGAAGTTCTTCATCTGCAGACTATAAGAGCACTTATTTCATTAAGTTTAAAGATGCAGATCGTTTAACTGATTATGAGTATACTTTAACAGTTAGAAATATTATTGACACAAATACTGTTCCAAATATAATGGATACTACTACAAAAACAGTTACTAATTCTAGTAGCTCAGCTCCATCAGTAGTATCAATAACTAAAAAATCAGATGATACTCCTTCTGTAGTCATATTCTTTGATAGATTTATGGATGAGGATTCTCTTTTAAATTATGCAAATTACTATATTACTAATGGAGAAGGAAAAACCGAAAGACTTCCATCTGATTCAAAACTTTTTGTAAATTCTGATGGCAAGAGTGTAACCATAGAATTTTCCTCCTCTTATGAAATAGGTGATTCAAAATATGATAACTATATTAAGAGAGTAGGAGTATCTGACGTTAAATCTAGAGAAGGAGTTCCTTTAGTAGGTTTATACATGGATAATATAAGCAAAAGTACTAGCAATGGCCCAGAATTTATAGATAACTCAGGAAAACTTACTTATGATGGTGATGATATTAGGGTTACACTTTCCCTTACAGCACCTTTAGATGTATTAAATACAGGTGACTTTAAGGTTTCTGGAAAAACTCCAGACTCTGGTTTAGTATCAGGAAATGACGTAATTCTTATATTTAAATCTGGAATTAAAAATAACGAAAAAATTGATGCTATAAACAGCAATACTACAAGCACTACAATTAGCATAACTAATCCGCTTTCTGTGGATGTAGCAGGACGTAAATTAAAATCTGCTTCGGATATTTTAGTTATGCCGCCAAGAACTGTTGCAAATTCTTGGAGTGCACGAGGTGGTTACATCAGCTCAGTAGATATTGTTTTCAATCAAGATATTGATGATGATATTGAAAAGTCCTATAATGATGACTTTGTATTTATAAATGAGTCAACAGGCAAAAGACTTGATGTTACCTCTGTATCCGTAGATGATAGAACTATTACTTATAGTTTTGACAATAATTCAGTACAAGTTGGTGACAAAATTAATGTTAAAGCAAATTCTTATTCCTCTTCTATCAGCATAAGAGGTGAAGAAGAAGATGATAACGGCTACTATGGAGTATACAGCCCATCAGAAGCTGATTTAGATGGTAGATCAATCACAGCAAAAAAATAAGGAATCATTTTCCAAAATAATAGCCCGCCTCAGGGACGAAAAATTGTCCCTAAGGCGGGCTGCCTTTTAGTTCACTTCAGTTGTGATTGGTTCTTTTCCTTGAAGTTCTGCTAGTGCTTTGTCTAGCTGTGTTTGTACTGCATCAACATCAACTTTAACTGCATCATTCTTTGCTGCCAAAAGTTCTGCTGCTGCTAATTTATCTTTTACAGCTATATATTTCGTCAGATCAGTAAAATCTTCTGGTTTTTTCCCATCTATTGCTGTATGAGCCGCTGTTATAGATGCTTTTAATTTTGATATATCAACTAAAGCTGTAACTGCTGCATCTAACTCTGATTTTACAGTGTTAACCTGCTCTTGGGTTCCTTCATTTTTTAATGCTACAGCAGCTGTCAACTTATCCTGCACAGCTGTCCATGTTGTTACTGTGTAGTTTTCCTGATGTAATGCTTGAGCTGCTGATATTGATTTGTTCAAAACTTCTACGTTAACTAGTGCAGTACAAGCCTTATCTAATTCTAATTTTGCATTATCTATTTCTATTTGTTTCAGAGTAGTTTTTTCATTTATTTCTTTAGCTTCTGCTAACTGGTTTTTCATAGCTGTCCAGGAAGCAGTAGTATAGTTAGTCTCTACTAGTTTTTCAGCTTCTACAATTGAGCCTTGCAGAGTCGCTTTGTCAATGGATACAACTTTAGCTGTTACTACTTTAATCTTTGTATCATCTTTACTTGGCTTAAACTTAACATGCTTTCCATCTCTATCTTCTTCGCTCTTAATATCTATATCATCTTCATCATGGGCAACAGTTATATCAATTTTGTCTCCCTCTTCTACATCACTTTCATCAAGATCTACTATAAATACTAATGTATTGATATTATCTACTACTTCTTGTCTTACACTACTAATTTCAAGCTGTTCTCCTTGGCTTGAGTTTACAAATTCAAAGTCATCTTTATAGGAATTTACTATATCATTATCAACAGGTGTCTTCATGGTAATATTTATTTCTGCAGCAGTTACTTTTCCATTAGCTACTGTTAATGTTGCACTATAGTTATCTCTATCTGTTTCTGGAGCTATATCATTATAATAAAGCTTTTGATTATCTCGTCCTATTTCTCGTCCTGCTATATCCTCTGATGGGTCTGTTGAAGATGGTCTTATCTGGAGCTCTGCGTTAACTCCAAGGGCTTTTATCTTATCAGCAGTAGAATCTTCATCAAAGGTAAGAGTTACTGTTCTACCATTGAAATCTGCGTCATCTGCTTTTATCCCTGAAATCTTGAAGTCTGCTGGATTGATTGTGTCTAAAGCAGTACTTAATTCAAAATCTGCTTTAACGTCTTCATCATCTGTGTATAATCTAAAGGTATCTTCCTCTAGCTTTGGACCACTACTTGCAGATCCACCTATAGATAATGCTCCTATAAATACATCGTTACCTGCAGCATCCTGGACGGTTCTTAAGCCAATCTTCTTTACTGCATCCTCATCTTTAGGTGCACTTGAAGTAGTATACACAGTCTTTCCAGTATCATCAAAGTCTATAACTACAGCCTTGTTATCAGAACTTGGTGTTATATCAACATCCTCTGGTAAATCCTCTGATTCCCCATCTCCATTAATATAATAGTAGTTATCTATATCTGAAATTGAAGACTCATCCATTTCTGAATCGAAGTATATAGCTACCTCTTTGCTAGATTTCCTAAAGGCTTCTATATTTTCTATATTTGTTGAAGCATCATCACTTCCATCTACAGTTAATGTCTCATCATCCATTTTATTTGGTTCTGATGCTTTATCAATTATATTTTCAACAGTTAAAGTATATTCAGAACTGTTTAATTTATAAGATGACCTATCAAACTTTATATCATAGGTATCTGTATCTTCCTTATTTTTTTCATCTACATCAGAAGAAGCTCTTATATATACTCCTGATTTCTTCATTAAATCTATATTATAAGGATCTCTCAATTCATAGTTATCTTCATTTGTGGCATAAGCATATCTAACATCTTCACTAAATTGAACACGAAGAGTTTTACTGTCAATTACTATAGCACTTAATACTGAAGGATCTGTTTCATCCTCTTCCTTATCAAAACTCTCCCTTGTATCTTCATCCATTTTGTTTCCATAGGCATCTTTAACTCCATCAGTAATTGCTAATACGTTTGTGTTATTCTTTAATATATCACTATCGATTTTTGTTATTTTTACAGTGCAATCATCATCTTCAAGTTCAAGTTTGGCACCATCTATATCCTTATCATTTATTGTATAATAGTCTTCATCTACGGCTGTCTTTGTATCCATTGGTCTATCAAACTTAACACGGATTTCTCCGTCATCGGAGCAGGTAATGTCTTCTATTTCTGGTTCTGTATCTATATCCTCCACTGAAACATTTTCTTCTGTTTCCTTAACTGCAAAACCGGCAGCATCAACTAATACTCCATTATCTCCTTCTTCAATTTCTACTGTACGTTCTCCAGATTTAAGTCCTGAAGGTAAATAGAATTCTACTTTACTTGCCCAAGTTTCATTTCCATTAGTGGCCTTTTCCTTTATCTCACTATAATTATTATTATAATTGGATAAGCTTTTGCCATTTACTTTAATATAACTTGCCACTTTACTTAAACTTGGCATTTTTACTGCTTCTGAGAATTCTACTACCAGCTTATTATTACCTCTAATGGACACATTCTCAACAGTTGGTGCTGTAACATCTCTAAATTCTATTTTCTTATCAAAGGATTCTATAGTTTCAGACTTGTCTTCAGTTAGTATACCTTTTTTAATTGAAACAGTCCTTTCGTTTCCTTGATTTATATCAAATTCATCTTTTACTAAAGTAATTCTTACAGTATTATTATTTATTAGTTCAGCATGAGCGTTGTCATCATCTAGTGTTGTCCCTGCAACCTTGTAGTTTGACTCCAATTCTGCTGTATCTTCATCAACATCAGTATCAAATATAACATCAAATTGAATGAGGTTTATCGGCTCAATTGAAGACACTGAGTTATCTCCGTTAGTAGTATGTCCTCCATTATTATTGGGAGTTGGATTAACAGCCCGATTTATAGCATTAACAGTAGACTCTGAAACAACACCTGTTCCACCTACAACATTAAGATCAGTAGTCTTAGAGGCTTTATTCCTAACATAATTTATTGCATCCGCTGTTGCATCTGTTCCAAGTTCATCTACTAATACCAGTGGGGAAGCGTTTTTCCCTGCCAATGCTGAAGCTACCAAAGCATCTGCATATCCATTTCCACTGGCATTAGCAACATATAACTTGTCAGATTTTAATTCTGAATCAAATCTTCTTAAAACATTTATATTAGTTTCAAATCTATTCCTTCCACCATCTACTCTTTCAACAGCTCCAAGTTTATTATATATACTGTCGTTTATAACGTTGCTTGTTCCTACAACAGTTACCCTGGAGCCATAATTTTTCACAAAGTTTACTACTGGTCTCATGGAATTTACATCATTACTGCCTAGGAGCAAAATCTGCCCCTTTGCTGCTGCCACAGGTGCTACTGATAAAGCATCAGAAAAGCCTTCTCCACCAACTAGTAAAATGTTGTCAGCATTAACACCAAGCTCTACCATCTTTTTAGCAACGGCTATATTGGTTTCATATCTATCTCTACCCTGAAGCTCTATTAAATTATAAGAATATCTTAAATTATTTCTTACCGATTGACTTATTGAAGCATTTCCACCTATTACATATATGTTTTCTGGATTTAATGCTTCTAATGCTGATCTTGTATCAGAATTTAGTACCCTTGATGTAGTCAAAAGTATTGGTGCATTCAATTCTTTTGCTAATGCAGATGCACTTACTGCGTCTGCATACCCTTCTCCCGAAACTAATACTACATCTTTAGCACCACTTGCCCAATTTGATTTTGCAACAGAAGCTGCAGTTGCGTATCTATCTGCTCCACTAGTTCTCGTAACCTGTCCTACTGCTGCATAAGCCAAATTAGGTGATAAAGCTGAAGTTAAGACTAAGGAAATAATACTTCCACTGGCTAGTACCTTTCTATCCTTTTTACTCATAACACCCTCCAAAACTTATTTTTGTTTCATGATATTTTTATCTCAATGCTAATCAATAAATATTTTGAAATTTCTCACTCTATCTTATTATTATATCATTACTTTCACACTTTGTTAATTAATGGAACAGACTTGTAAGATAAACTTTTTATAAACTTTTCAAAAAGAAAAAAGTAAGAGCTAGATTGCTCTAACTCTTACTTTTTAAATCTTACAATATTATTTTACAACAACACTCTTAACTTTCTTGTCATCGTTTGATGGTACAAACTTAATGTGTTTTCCATCTCCATCTTTTGCTGTTCTAATATCTATTTTACTGTCATCTGTTGCTGTAGTTACTTCTATGCTATTTCCAGCTTTTATTGTTGTGCTGTTGATTGTAAATACTAATGTATTACCAACTACTTCTACACCACTAACATTAAGCTTAGCTCCGTTGCTTATGAATACAAAGTCATCCTTGTATGAATCCTTTATTTCAGTGTCAACTGGTGTTTTCATTGTGATATTTACTACTGCACCTGTTACAGCTGTACCATCTACTGTTAAAGTTGAAGTATATCCATCTCTATCAGTTTCTGGTGCTATTGCATTATACTGTACTAATGTTTGGTTAGCTGTAAGTTCTGTATTTATCTTACGTCCAGCTATATCTTCTGATCCAGTTGCTTTTACTGCAAGTTTAGCATTAACTCCAAGAGCTTCTGCATCTTCTGCAGCATTTGTTGTAACGCCATCAACTGTCACATCTGTATCCTTGAATGTAAGTATTACTGTTTTGCCACTAAAGTCTGCATCACTTGCTGCTACTACCTTTGTACCATCTGCTGATGTAAGTGCAAAGTCAGCTGCATCTATTGAATCTAATGCAGTATCTAATTGGAATTCAGCCTTAACATCATCACCATCTTTGTACATCTTTAGTGTCTTGTCTTGTACTGATAATGTAGTGCTTGGTTTAGCTGCAATAGTTAACGCTCCACCGTATAGCTCGTTACCTGAAGCATCTTTAAGGTTTTTAACACCAATTTGTTTTACCTTGTCATCTCCAGATGTTGCAGTTGGATCTATTGACTTATTAGCATCTTCGAAGTCTATAACTACACCTTTGTTGTCAGCACTTACTGTTATATCTGCATCTTCTGGAAGGTCTTTAGTTTCTCCGCTTCCATTAATGTAGTAGTAATTTGCTTTATTTGATATTGAAGCTTGATCCATCTCTTTGTTGAAGAAGATAGCTACTTCTGTTCTATCTGCTGCTGCATCTGAGTAATCCTTTAAGAATACTTCTTGTACTACTGGTGATTGATCATCATTTCCATCAAGTGCTACTGTGTAATCATCCATTTTATTTGGCTCAGTTGCTATATCAACTATATTCTTAACACTTAAAGTATATTTTGAACCATTTAATAAGTTAGTTGCGTTTCCACCGTTTCCAAATGTAATATCATAAGTGTCAGTATTACCAGTTTCAGCTCCTGCTGCTTTGATTACTACTCCACCCTTAGTCATTAAGTCAACATTGTATGCATCTCTTAATTCATAGTTATCAAGATTTGTTGCATAAGCACTGTTAACATCTTCGCTAAATTGGATACGTAGTGTTTTGCTATCTAATATATTAGCACTTACTACTGTTGGCTTAGTTTCATCTTTTTCTTTGTTGAATGTTACTCTTGTATCATCAGCAAGCTTATTGCCATAAGCATCTTTAACATCTTTCTTAACTTCTAGCACGTTTGCATTATCTTTTAATATTCCGCTGTCTATTCCAGTTATTTTTACTACTGTATCATCTTCTTTTAACTCGAATTTTGCTGTAGATATTGCTTTATCATTTATTGAATAATATCCTGCTTTTACAGCTGCTTTAGAGTCCATTGCTCTGTCAAACTTAACTCTTATTTCACCATCATCAGTAGCTGTGATTTCTTTTACTGTTGGTGCTGTAGTTACTGCATCAACTGTAACTGTCTTAGTTTCTTCTTTAAATGTAAATCCTGCAGCATCCTTTAATGTATTTCCAGTTGTGTCTTTAACCTTTATTGTATTTTCTCCTGAGTTAAGTCCTGAGTTAAAGTAGATTTCTACTTTGCTTGCCCAAGTTTCTACTCCATTTGTAGCAGCTTCTTTTACTGTTAAATCAACACTTGATAAGCTCTTTCCATTTACTTGGATTAATGATTTTAATGCAGATTCATCAGTCATGTTAACTGCTTCTGAGAATTCTATAACTAATTTGTTGTTACCTCTTATAGATGCACTCTTTAATGTTGGAGCTGTTATATCTTTGAATTCTACTTTTTTATCAAACTTTTCTATAGTTTTAACTTTATCAGCTGTTAAGATACCTTTCTTAACTGAAACTGTCTTTTCATTACCTTGTCCTATTTTGAATGCATCATTTACTAATGTAACTCTTACTGTGTTATCATTTATTAATTCTGCATGAGCATTTGCTTTTACTGTAGTACCATTTGCATCTGTGTAATCATCATGTAAGTCAATTCCAGCAACCTTGTAGTTTGATGCTAATTCAGCTGTGTCTTCATCAACAGTTGTGTTAAATACAACATCAAATTGGTTAAGGTTTATTGGATTTACTGATGCTACTGTGTTATCACCAGTTTGTACTGGAGTTGGGTTAACTGCTTGAGTTACTGCTTTTAATATTGCATCTGAAACAACACCAGTTCCACCAACAACATTTAAGTCAGTTTTCTTACTCGCATTAGCCTTTATGTAAGCTAAAGCATTAGTTGTTCCTGTTGCGCCATCTTTGTCAACTAATACTAATGGTGCAGCATATTTTCCAGCTAAAGCTGAAGCTACTAGAGCATCTGCATATCCATTATCTTGTGCATTATAAGCTGCTGATGCAACATATAATTTATCAAATTTAACTGTATCCTTGAATGCAGTTAAAACTTTTTGGTTTGTATCCCATCTGTCTGATCCGCCATCTACCCTGCTAGTTGCTCCAACTGCACTGTATATAGCTTCATTTATTACATTTTTAGTTCCAACTACTGTAACCTTTGAGTTATGCTTCTTAACAAAGTTAACAACTGGGCTCATGTAGTTAGCATCGTTCATTCCTAGTAAAAGGATTTGTCCTTTAGCAGCTGCTATTGGAGCTACTGAAAGAGCGTCTGAGAATCCTTCTCCCCCTACCATTATTACATTAGCTGGATCTACTCCTAATTTAACTAATTCTTCAGCTACTGCTGAGTTAGTCTCATATCTGTTAGCTCCACCTAATTCTGTTAGTTTGTATCCATCAGCTTTTAATCCAGCTCTTACTGCTGCTGAAACTGAAGCATCTCCACCAACAACATATATGTTCTTAGCACCTAAATCGCTTAATGCCTTCTTAGTATCAGCGTTTAATGATTTAGCTTCTGTTAGAAGTATAGGTGCATTTAATTTTTTAGCTAATGCTGATGCGCTCACTGCGTCTGCATAGCCTTCACCAGATACTAATACAACTGTTTCTGACTTGTCCCAATTCTTTGTAGCAACTTGTGCTGCTGTTGCATATCTGTCAGCACCACTTGTTCTTGTTGCTTCTCCTGCTGCAGCTTTAACTGGAACTGCTGATAAAGCAGTAGTTAAAACTAGAGACATTAATGTAGCACTTGCTAAAGCTCTTTTACCCTTTTTACTCATATTCTAATACTCCTCCTAAAGAAAATATAATTATTTTACTTTTGATGATTGTTACTAACTAATTGCTGCCATTGTTTTTCAATCTTATGCTAAGTTATTACTGTCTTTTCTGTTGTCATCTAATATTTTGTCTCAACCGATGTTTTCATTATACTTTTAACTTTTCTTCTTTACAATCTATGAATTATTGTTAATTACTGAATGTTAATCCACGTATTCATTATATATCCATATTGTATTCCACACTGTTCAATAGTAGTAAAATAATGTAAGCGTGTTATACAATATTAACCACAGTAATCATAAAGTTACACTATTTCTAGGGTATAAATCCTTATTATGAGTAAAAATAAAAAACCACTAAATAGTTGACCTTAATTGGTTAACCTTTTAGTGGTTTTGATGCAGGGAAATCATTCCTTTGTAAATACTACTTAATCAAACATACTCTTTATTTTTAGCAATGTACCTATTGAAAAATTACTTAATATAGCACTTTGGAAATCCTCTTTTTCAGCATTTGAGAGACTTTTATACTTTGCTTTAAGAGCTGCTGTATTTATTGTTATAGATGGATCATTTATCTTTGCATCTACTGATGATTTTAATTCAGATACTAAATCTTTTTCAGCCTGTGTTTTTACTATTCCTTTAACCTTTTCTAGTCCACTAGATGCTTCTACTAAGACAGGATCAGCCTCAGAAGTATTACCTGAGCCACTGGAGCCGCCTGAACTACCTGTGCCACCAGAGCTGCTGGAACTTGCTATAGTAAAGCTCATTCTAACTTCCTTTGAAAGAGTTTTATTAGTTTTGCTATTTAAGGACTTTTTTATAATTATAGTATAGGTCTGTCCAGCTGAATAATTTGAACTTGGTGGTAAAACATCTATAGAAGTATTATCAGAACCTGCAGTTAACTTTACCGAAACAGCTTGTCCCTTATTATCTATTACTTGTACACTGTCTTGACTAAGAGAGCTATAATCTACTTCTTTATTAAATTTTATTGTCCATTTCTTATTAGAAGGTATATTACTCTTAGACTCTAATAATTTTACTTCCGAATTCGCTGTTGTAATAGCTGAATATGTATTGTTGTTAATAAGATTAACATCAGCGGCAGCAGCTTTTGCACTAAATAATGAAACACAAATTATAGATGCTGTAAAAATAGTTTTTAATTTCACACTAATCCCTCCCCTTAAGGTTTTGAATATATTATACCACAAAATTGTAAGTTAACCACAATTTACTTAAGACAAAGCTGCATATATTTCCTTTATCTGCAAAGGATAATAATATAAGAGAGTATTTTATAAAATTAACCTATTAACCCATTGCATTCACTATTTGACACAATTTCTAAAAGTTGCTATTATATTGTCATAATTTAATATTTTTTTCCAAAACATAACAAATTAGGAGGTAAGTATTTTGCTGCTTAGGGATATTCTTAAAGAATTTATATATTACCTTAAAATAACAAATAAAAGTAACGAAACAATAAAGTCTTATACTTCAGATCTTATGTGTTTTGAAAATTTCCTAGAGGAAAAGTATAATTGTGCAATTTATTTTAACGAAATAACACTAATAGATATAGAAGACTATTTGTATAATTTAAAAGAAAAAAACCTAAAAACCGCTAGCCGCAGTAGAAATCTCTATACTCTTCGTTCACTGTGGAATTATGCTTATAAAAATAAGCTCTGTGAGTATAACTTAGCAATGGCAGTAGAGCCGATTAAAATACAAAGGAAAGAACGTGTCTTTTTGTCACTAGAAGAAGTAACTACTCTCATAACCTCCATTGATCATCCTTTAATCGGAGTTGTGGTACAAACCTTGTTTTACACAGGTATGAGAATCAGCGAATGTTTAAACTTACAATCGAAAGATGTAGATTTTGATAATGGTGTTATACATATTATTAACGGTAAAGGTGGAAAAAACAGAAATATACCTATAAATAAAAATCTTCTTCCTATCCTTAAAAACTATATAAAAAATTATCGTTCGGACATTAACGGAAATTATTTTTTTGCCACGGAAAAATCAGGCCGTCTTAGTGCCCCTTACGTTAACAGAGTAATAAGTGATACTGTAAAAAAACTTGGCTGGGAAAAACACGTCAGTGCTCATATACTAAGACATAGCTTTGCCTCCAATCTTATAAAGAACGGGGTAAACCTAGTATATGTTCAAAAGCTTTTAGGCCATTCAAATTTAAAAGTAACTTCCATATATACCCATGCAGATATGGAAGATTTAAATGAATCTATAAATGTATTATAAAGGATGTGATCTTTATGAATGATAACTATTACGACTATGAAGCAGAATATGAAAGTGCTGCAGTCCTAGAGAATTTAGAAAAACATGAATATGATGACAAGTATATACTTAAAAAACTAATGGAAGGCAAAAGCAGAGAAGAAATCGCCTTAAATCTTAACCACAAAAATTATAGAACTTTAGATATGTATATGCGTAGACGGGGATACGTATGGGATTCTATTCGTCAAACTTATATAATAAAAAATAATTTTTCATCAAAGGAATCTTTTCACGATTCAATGAGTGGAAAAGTACAAAGAATAATTTCATTATTCAGTAGTGGCCTTGACCCAATGGAGGTTGCAAAAAAGGCTGGTATGTCTGATCATCGTTCAATGGCCGCTTATATGAAAGCAAAGGGATATATATGGTCTTCAGAAAGTCAAAATTACATACTTTCAAAAGGCAAGCAAAATACTAGAGATAACCTAGAAACTGAATTTCAAAGCCTAAAAAACTTTTCCTCTAATACAAACTTACAGGAAGATGACAGATCAATTGACAATAAAGATATAGTAGACTACAATTTAGCCTCACTAAGTACATCATCATCCCAACTTGAACGGTTAGAAGGTTTAATCCCTATGTTGGAGATGATTAACAAAAATAGAGATAAACTAGCAGAATTACTTTCCTTTAACACTTCTGCTACTATTCCACGATATGTAGTTGGTGGGATAACTATAACTAAGTCTTTGTGTATGTCCCATTCTCTTGCAGAACTTATTAAAGAGTTCAGCAAGGAAAAGAATATAAGTCAAAGAGAGATCTTTGAAGTAGCTATAATTGAATTTTTCAAAAAATATGGTTATGAAAGAGAAATTAATTCATTATTTTCTTCTTAAAAATATGTTATCATTGCGCTACATAAACCCCTAATTTAAACATACTTCAAAATGTATGTTTTTAATTCCAGTTAACATCATATTT
This sequence comes from Clostridium tanneri, assembly GCF_033659955.1. Taxonomy (NCBI): domain Bacteria; kingdom Bacillati; phylum Bacillota; class Clostridia; order Eubacteriales; family Clostridiaceae; genus Clostridium; species Clostridium tanneri. Next base: position 26,339 of record NZ_JARUJP010000023.1, on the reverse strand, counting down.
GTAATATGATGTTTTTTATTTACTCAGTTACTTGCTTTTTATAATGATTATTCTTTTAAGCTTTATTATATATTTATATTTATAATAAAGCAACATTATATCTTTATTAAATAATTATACAAATTATTCAAAAGCAATAGATTCTATATATTAACATAATGTATAAATAACAAATATAAAGAATTTATTATCCCTTTTGTACAAGCTATACTGCCATTTTTAGCCTATGGGAAATTATGTATAAAAATTGGAAATATAAGTGCTATTAATGAAACAACTCTTCAAGTAACACTATCTGGTGTTCCAACAACAACTCCTGTAGCTGGAGACTTCTCAGTAACAGCATCAATCAATGGCGCTGCTCCAACAACAATCACTGGTACAGTAACAAAAGTAGAAGAGAATAAAGTAACTATATCTGTACCGGAAATTCCTGCCAAAGATATAGATCAAAACGTTACTTATAGTATAGCATACAAGGGTGGACAAGGCAAGTCAGTAGATGTTGTAGTAAAGAAAACATCTCTTGAAGTGCAATCTGTTAATAACATAGCTAGCAAAAATGCTGTTCAAGTAATACTTAAGGACGGAGCAGATGCTGCAAAAGCTAATGATAAGACAAGCTATGTTGTTAAAGTTGGTGATGCAGAGGTTGCTGTTACTGCTGTAACATATTTACCAGAATTAAAGAAAGCAACTTTAACTGTAGACTTTAGCGGAAAAGAAGGAGAAGTTTCAGTTAACGGCGTTAAAGCAGTAGCTGCAATAGACTTTAAAGCTCCTGAATTAGTTCAAGTTACACCTGTTTCTGATAGATTAATAGACGTTAAATTTAGTGAAAAAGTAACAGAAGCAACAGCTGGTGTTGAAGCTAACTACGGAATAGTTTTAAAAGGAACAGCTTCTTCAGTTGCAATTTCATCTGTAGATAAAGTTGATGATTCAACTTACAGAATTACAGTAGCAGCTGATCTACTAAAAGAAGGTTCAGTTTACACTGTAAGCGTAAATAACTTAAAAACTATAGAAGATACTAATTCAAATGTTATGAAAGACATTAAAGTTGGGGAATTTACTTCAATAAAAGATACTACTAAGCCAACTCTAGTTTCAGCTACTGCTGTTGATACTAACAAAGTTGAGATAGTAATGAGCGAAGAATTAAACAAAACTGTTCTTCCAACAGTAGTAATAACTCCATATAAAGCAGATGGAACTTTAGATACTTCAAAAGCATACACAAAAACAGTAACAGCTGCAGATATAGCTGGAAACAAGGTTACTGTAAACATAGATGATGCTAACCTTTTAGTTAACGGAAAGAATTATAAATTAACTATAAGTGGTGGACAAGACTTATCTGAACTTGCTATAGCAGATGATCAAGCAAAAGATTTTGTTGGAGTTAGCGATGTTGTAGCTCCTACAGTAAAAGATAGTTCTTATGATGCAAAGACTCATAAATTAACTGTTAACTTCAGTGAAAAAATGAGCGGATTGGCTACTGTTGGAAACTACAAAATATTCGATAGCCAAACTGGTGTTGAGCAAACTGGTGCTGTTATAACTCCAGCAGTAAATGCGGATGCGACTAGCGTTACTTTAACAATAACAGAACTTGATACTAACAAAGATTACTCATTAAGATTAAACGGATTAACTGATGCTTCAAAGGCAGCAAATCCACTTAAAGCTAATACAATAGTTAACTTTAAAGTACCTGCAGAAGTTGTAGATGTTACTTTAAACAGTGCAACAGCAGGAGCTGCTGGAAACACAGTAGATTTAGTATTCAACACAGCTTTAGATAAAGCACAAGCTGAAAATATTAATAACTATAGCATAGTTTCATTAGCAGATGAAACAAAAACATTAAAGGTAACAAAAGCAGTTTATACTGCCCCAACAGTAGATAGCGATACTTCAAAAGTTACTTTAACAACTGATTACCAAGGAGAAAAAACAGATAGTACTCCAAACTACAAGGTTACAGTTTCTGGATTAACAAACCTTAAGAGCGATGCTGCAACTGCAAGCTTTGCAGGTAAAGATAAGGTTGCTCCAACTTTACAAAGTGTTAAGAGCATAAGCCAAAATTACATTGACTTAAATTTTGATGAAAATATAGCAGAAACTCAAGATGCTACAAACTTCGGTATAACAATTATAAAAGCTGGAACTGCTGAAATAGCAGGTGTATATGGTAATGAAGTTATAGAATCAATCTCTAATAAAACAATGAGATTACACTTAACAGATGCTTTAACTGAAAACACTACTTACACAATTACTGTTAAGAATGTTAAAGATACTTTTGGTAACTACTTAACTAATGCTTCAACACCAGCTGACAAAGCTGTATCAAAGAACTTTGATGCTGTGAAAGACACTACAGCTCCAAAGTTAACAACAGTTACAGCAGTTAACTCAGCTAAATTAGTTCTTCAATTTGATGAAGAAGTTTCAGCTGCAGGAGTGGCTTCTAACTATGAAATAAAAGATGAAAATGATGCTGTAGTAGCATTTGGTGCTAACTCAACATTTACAGTTAACTCAGAAGATAAAACTCAAGTTATAGTTGAGAATAAAGCTACTGTAGAAGATGCAGTTAAATTAGTTGACTTATTTGAAAACGGAAAGAACTATACATTAAAGATTAGTGGCGGAGTAGCTGACGTTGCTGGAAATGCAATTCAAGCTAATGCTGCACAAAGCTTAAGCTTTGTTGGAGTTAAAGATGAGGTTGCACCAAAACTATTAAGTGCAACAGCATCACCAGTAAAAGTTACTGATGGCATATACAATACAAAAGTTGTTCTAACTTTTGATGAAGAAATCAGTCCAGCATTTGCAACTACTGATTTTGTTGTTACTAATACTGAGACTTTCGATGAGTTAACAGTAACAAATGCTGTTCTTGGAGAAGATAAGAAGACTGTAGAGTTAACTCTTGGAACTTCAACTAGTGCGGATGGAAAATACAAAGTATATGTTAAAGGTAGCATAAAAGACGTAGCTGTAGACGGAAATATCATTGATTCAGCTGCTAGAGTAGCATTATTCAATGGTGTAGATACTCAAGCTCCTACTTTAACAGGTATGGAACTTAAAGGTACTAAAGCAGATGCTACTGAAACAACTGCAACAATCACATTAGGTGACTTAGATGCAAACAATAATGGAACAATTACTATAACAGGACTTGCAGCAGGAGCTAAATATTCTACTGGTTCTGTAAAATTAAGCGAAAATGTAGAAGTTACATTTGATGCTGTAAATAATGACTACGATGTTAAAACTCCAATAAAAGTATCAAAGGATACTGACCCAGCTGCTTTAACTTCATTAGTGTTAACAGTACTTGGCGGAGTTGATGGTGTAACTACAACTCAACTTCAAAACGAAAGTACTTCAAAGCTATCATTAAAGGATGCTGCTGGAAATACTTCAACTTATACTATAGTAGTTCAATAATAGTTTTTAAAACATTAAAAATTTAATAGGAGGCGTCTTTTGGACGCCCCTTCCAATCTTAAGTTTAATCACATCATAAATTTTAATTAATCATATCAAAATATAAACATATTACATATCATTTAGTGTCATATCTCAAAATACATATCATAAAATAATACAAGCCTTAAAATGCTCTAAGAGACATTTTAAGGCTTGTATTATCAATTGCAATCCAGAAACCTTATAAAGGTTTGTTTTTTACCTAAAGGCTTCTTATAGCCTTTTAAAAGATAGTATCACTGTAGTTTACTTATTCGAATATTGCACTCCAGTTATCCTTAGTTACTGACTTTTCTGTAGTTAAATCTGTTTGAAAAGCTAAGTTAACTACCTTTGCCTTCATAGGTTTTAGCACAAAGTCAGTTAAAGTAAACCTTCCAGAAGCAATAATGATGTTGTTTTCATCTTTTATTGTCAGAGGTATTTCTTGAATAGAAACATCTCTGTCTGCTGAATTTCTTATTACTAAGGTTGCAATAACCTTACCACCAGTTTGAAGACATATGTTAAAGGTTGATATACTTAATTGATTTTTCTCCATTTTAGGAAGGTCTTCTAAGAACTCTTCAAAAGTGGTTCTTATATCTTCAAACTCCTTTGGAAGTTCTTGGTATTCTATGCTGGCATAAGATATCGCTCTTATTTGGGAGTTAAAAACTACTTTACATTGACTAAAATCTACATCAATTCTATTCATGAATTTTTTTTCAAAGTAAAGCTTCCAAGGAGTAGCTGCATAGGCTGGTATATCTCCTAATTCCATTAAATCAAATACTTTCATACATAGTACGTTGTCTTCCTTGTCTACTAGAGCTAAGGATACTTTTTCAAAGTTTATTGTTCTATTTAATGCATTTCTAAAATAAACTTTAGCCTCCAGTTCATCTCCATCATCATAAACATATATGGTTGATATATTTACATCGTTCTCCTTTATAGGAGACAGTTCCTCTAATTCTTCAGTCATTATTTCTTTTTGTACACCTGATACAACGGCTTCCAGTTGAGGAGGTAATGACAATTCTATTTCTACTTTTTCTTCCATAATCTTCTCCTATTAATTACTTAAAGTAACAGTATATTCTTTTCCTGATTTATCAATAACTTTTACAGACTTGGGCTCATCAGACAAACCAGATATAGCAACTGCTGTATCTGTCTTAGTTATACTGCTGCTTGGCATCTCTTTACCGTCTATGATTACTTTATCGATTAAACTTGTGTCGTTAACTTTCATATTCATTCCATTAAGTAAATAGTAGTATCTTGCTGATACAATAGTTAAAGACTTCTCTGAATTAGCTGGCGGAGTTTCTGGAGTGGTTGGATTCTGTGGTGTTTGCGGAACAACGCCATTTATTTTAGAAACTAAGTTTTCAGATACAACTCCAGCACCACCTATTACCTGAAGATCTGTCTCTGAAACAATGTTAGCTTTTATATAGTCTATAGCTTTGGTAGTGTCATCAGAGCTTTCTGTATCTACAAGTACTAGTGGAGATGCAGTTTTTCCAGCTAAAGCAGAAGCTACTAGTGCATCAGCATAGCCATCTTTGCTAGCATTAGCTATAAATAGCTTGTTCATCTTTAAATCGCTCTTAAATGCATTTAAAACCTTAAGATTTGTATCGAATCTGTTTACTCCACCTTCTACCCTTAAAGTTCCATTTACAGTTTTAAATACATTGTCGTTTATTACATAGCTAGTTCCTACTACCACAGCTTTAGAATTATGTTTTTTTACGAAGTTAACAACTGGGCTTATGTAGTTAGTGTCATTCATACCAAGTAAAAGTATTTGTTCTTTTGAAGCTACTACTGGAGCTACGGATAAAGCATCAGAGAAGCCTTCTCCACCAACCATAATAACATTAGATGGATCTACGCCAAGTTCTACTAGCTTTGAAGCCACAGCTACGTTTGTTTCATATCTGTTTGCGCCACCTAGTTCTACAACATTGTAGTTAGTCTTTAAGCCATCTCTAACTTCTTTTGACACTGAAGCATTTCCGCCTATAACATAGATGTTCTTTGGCTGTAATGAATCAATGGCTGATTTAGCATCACTATTTAAAGTCTTTGCAGTAGTTAAGATAATAGGTGCATTTAGCTTTTTAGCAAGAGTTGACGCACTTATAGCATCTGCATAGCCTTCTCCTGATACTAATACTACATTTTCAGAGGTTGTCCAATTTGCTTTAGCAATTTGTGCTGCTGTTTGATATCTGTCAGTTCCGCTAGTTCTTGTAACTTTTCCAGAAGCTGCGCTAACTGTTCCTGCACTAATTGCAGTTGCTAGTACTAATGCAGCTAGAGATGAAGTTTTTAATACATTAATTTTTGATTTTTTATTCATTTGTAAAGCCTCCTTAATTATATTTTAAAAGTTCCATGTATTGTTCATTATACCATAGCTGGATAAAGCTATTCAACGCTGGTAATAGTAAGTTGCTTAAGGTATATTAAGGAAAACCTTATACTAAGGTTTACAACTTATCCATATCTAATTTACTCATTATTAAATACTTAGTTCTTAGTTTTTTCTTAAGAGTGAGGCTAAACTCTACCTAATTGTCAAGAAAGAAAAAGGCTGTTAACGGGTATGCTTATTATAAAGGTACCCCTTAACAGCCTTCTATATGTATTATTTCATTTTCAACCAGTGATAGGCTCTGGTAGTTTTTGCAATAATAGATCTGATTTGATTAAGATATGATTTTTTCCGTTCTATTCAGTAAATAAGTTAGAGAAAGTCCCTATATCCTAAAGGATGTAGGAACTGTCTCCACTCAGTTCATATGTTAACTTATTGAGTAAGGTTTTACACTTTTATACTTGAGCTGGTTGAGCAGTAAACTTTATTGTATAAGTTCTTGAGTTTCCAGCATCATCTGCTAATACGACAGTCTTGTTACCTAAAGCTTGTAATTGCGCTCCTGTTTTACCTGGAGCACCTAATCCGAATCCAGTTGGTAAAGCTTCTATTTGACCTACTTCTACTGGTACAGTTACTGATCCAGTTCCTAAGGTAACTGTAACATCAACTTTTTCTGAAACATCATCAGTTAATGTAACACTTCCTGTTGAGTAAGTTTTATCTGCTTGTACATTAAATGTAATTGTATCACCGTTTACCTGACCATGTACATCAGCTACATTTGTTCCACCTATTACAAAGTCTGATGCTGTTGGTGCTTGATTGTCATTTTCTAAAACACGAACTATAAACTCATGTTCACCTTCTAGTACTGATCCATCATAAGAAACTAAATTCTTATTGATTGCGATAACATTAGATTTATCTGCACCTCTTGATAATGTTCCATCTGGTAGTGTGATTATAACTTTTTCAAATCCATTATCAATATTAGTATCTAAGTCTTTTACCTCAATACTTGTTCCAGCTGGTGCAGTTTTGCCGTTTATTGTGTATTGCGCTGGATTTGTTGCATCGCTAACTCCTGTTAAACTAACGCCCTCTGTAAATGTTATTTCTATTTTATCATCAGCTGTAGTATTTAAAGTTCCTATAACTTTATAAGCACCTTGACCATCTTTAGCAACCTTAAATGGTGAAGCTGTTGCTGCAGATTTTTCAATTTTGAACTCTTTTGTTGCTGACGCTGCTGTATTTCCTATATCATCAGAAAGTGAACGAACAACAAGAGTCCAATTTTCACTACCACCAGCATCTACTACTGTTTGTGGGTTTGTAGCTCCAGTCCATTCTATTTCAATTACCTTGTCAGCTGCATTTTCATCAGCATAACTAACAACATGTGCATCAAATGTTACTGTTTTACCATTCTTGTCTTTACCTATAAACTGAGCTGTTGTATTAGGTAACTGTGTTTGTCCTTGAGCAAGTGTGCCAGTAGCGCTATCTTTTACAGTATCTGTTACCACAAGTTTCACAGGCTCGCTCATTGTAACGTAGAAGTTATTAGAGTCAGATTTTACACGCTCAATAGCACTAATAACTGGACTTGTTACATCTGGTGTATTTAATGCTGATCCAGCATAGTTAAGGTCAAGTTTTATTTCCTCATTCTTAAGACCATTTGATACATTTGTTATCTTACCCTTACCTATTACAAATCTATACTTGTCATTGTAGTAGTTTTTATTTGTGTGTGTTGTATCATAAATTTTTGTCCAATCTCTTTTAAGTTCAACTGTATATTCACTAGCTGACACTTTAGTCACTTGGAAGTCAGTTCCATAGTTGAATTTATCCTTTACATCAGTAATTGATGTATCTGTTGCTGTTGTATCTACATCAGCGTACTCTCCGTTACTATTAAGCTTTTGAAGTTTTATATCAGTTCCGTTTACTAATGTTGTAAGATTTTCTGCTATTTTCTTATCAAATGTAATACGGAATTGTTCAGGTGATTCTACTGATATCTTTGCAGTTGGTTGAGCCTTATCTTCTGCTACTGCAAATCCTAAGTTTTGTGTAGTTCCCATGTTATTCAAATCTGTAGCATATGCAAAGTCCTTCATTGATGAAATTTGTAATGTATGATTTCCTTGTGCAAAATAACCTGCTATTGTTTTATTAGTATCTAGGTTATCTGCAATTCCATCCTCATCATATGCAGCTAAAAGTTCAATAGTTGCTAGGTCACGATCATCAATTTGTGTTGCAGCATTAAATTCTCCAAATTTATAAGTGAACTTAGATTGAGAATTTTCTAATCCTTTTTTAACTCCATCAAAGCGTCCATCTATCTTAAATGCAGAATCAGCAATAGCTTCTGAGAACTTAACTTTTAATTCATTTAATCCTTGAACTGTTACTGATGTTGCTTCTGGTTTACGAGCATCTGTTAACTTAAACTGAGCACTTGAATTTGTTACCTTATTTAATGAATTTACTGTATTCACTACTACAGCAACATCTGCATTATCTTTCAATACAGTTGTTTTGTCTAGGATAACTTCTATTGCTTTTGAATTGCCAGCTACTGTCTTAAAGCCCTTTACAACAAAGTTATAATTCGAACCTTGATTGATTTTTATTGTGTCATTTAGTTTTAATGTATGACTAATAACTTCAGCAGATGTCTTTTCTAAATCTTTAGCAACATAATCTGTTTTTGCACCTACAGTATATAATAATTCACCTTTGTCATTTGTCTTTACAAAATGTTTTAGTGAAACTTCTTTATCAAAGAATAATGTTATTCTATCTGCTTGGTTAGCTTCTGCTGATACAAGTGTTACTGTTTCAACATTTTGTGTTGTTGCAGTTTTAAATGATACGCTTCCAGTTCCTGCAACATTGTTTATTAGATCCTTATAGTCTCCAGATGCTTCTATTATTTGCGCATCTATCTTAGCTGAAATATCTGTATTCGAGAATTCAGATGTTAAAATTACTGTTGCAACACCCTTTTGTACTGTTACACGTTTAGCAGCAAGTGTTCCATAAGTTGTATTTAAGTCAAGAACTATATCATTTGCTTCAGTATCTACTGTTTTAGTTACTTTATCCATAAGTTTAAATGTAACTACTGTGTTGTCTGCACCGTCAGCAACTATTGATTCATCGCTTGAGCTAACTTGTAAATCCCAAAGGTCTGTAACTGCTGGTGTCTTGAATGTCTTTGTGCCAAAATTTGATTCTTTTCCATCTACAAGTACACCTGTTACTGAAAGTGTATAATCCTTAGAATACTCAAGTCCTGATACTGCTAGAGTTACTGATTTTTTGTCGCTTGCAAGCGTTGCTGCTGTTACATTTCCACCTTCTATTTTGAAGTTTGAAGCTGCTACAGAGTCAACTTCTGTGCTTAATACAACCTTTACTTGTGTTTTAGTAATAGCACTTACAGAATCTACTTTTAGTTCAGTACCAACTGGAGTTACAATTAATTCTGGCTTGTCTTTTGCAAGGTCAAGAGCTTGAGTAATTGTTTTTCCAGCTTTCTTTTGCTCTCCAATAAAGCTGTCTAATTTAGTGAAATCTAATTTTGCATTTTTGTATTCATATGAGAAAACATCTGAATCAGTTAAGTCTATAAGTAACTTATTAAACTCTGCTGGATCAAGTCTATATTTCTCAGCTAAGTATTGAACATTCTTAGTTAAATTTGTCATGTCTCTATCTGCAGCCTGTACGTTAGTAGACGCTGCGCCTATAAACATAGCACTTAAAGCAGCTGTTGAAAGTACTGCTACCTGTTTTTTGTTATTCATTTATGAAACCCTCCTTGTTTTTAGGTAATTAAAATTGTTTTAGTATATTTTTTCTATATCAAATTCTACAGTATCCCCTGGAGAATCTGGGCTGATAAGAAACGAATCATCATTTTTTAATTCATCTAAGACTTGTCTAACAGTTTTGTTTAATTTCTTACCGTCACCTAATGCCTTATCTACCTTATCAAAATCGTAGACTCTATTATCCATTTCATAGGAAAACTTATGCGCGCCAGCCATGTCTATTAACATTTCGTTAAACTTATTAGGATCTATACTATATTCTGAATGCATATAGACCTTGTTTGTATCTAAATTTTTTACATCTCTTGGTGCTGCTTGTACAGTCACTCCTGTAAGTGATGTACATAAAATACAACCAATTATAAAACCTTTTATTTTCATAACTGACATCTCCATTTTAATATACTTCCCGAGGTTCTTAACCTCGAGAAGTATACTACTTTTATAAATTTTCAGTGCTTATGTTGTACTATTTTACAGTTACAACTTTTCCATCTTTAGCTGTTAATTTAATGCTTGTTGGTTCATCTGCAAGATTCTTTATGATAAGTATAGTTTTATCGCTTGCGTCTTTTACGATGCTTGCAGCATCTACAACGTTTCCGTTAACTTCTACTTTATCTACTAATGCTGAATCATTAACTGTTATGGATGCACTTTGAGTTAAGTTTGTATACTTGTTATAAGTAGCTGTTAAAGTTGCACCTGGTGCTGCTACATTATAAGCAGTAACTTTCTTTCCATCTTTATCTGCTAATTCTATTTTAACATATTCATCGCAAGAAACCTTTATAGTGTTGTTTGTTTTATCGATGAATCCAGCAGGTATATCCTTAACATTTCCATCTACGTATACTTTGTCAACAGCTGTTACATCGTTAACTTTTACTGTAACAAATCCAAAAGCATCATAGCTTGCGCTAACTACTTTTATTTCTGTAGCTGGATTTGGAGTGTTTGGATCTTCAGTTAATTCACCTTTTGTAACTTTAACTTTTTTGATTTTTGTATCATCAGATGATGGAACAAACTTAACTGTCTTTCCGTTTTCATCTTTTGCAGTTCTTAAATCAATATCGTCCTCATCTGTAGCTGCAGTTATATCAATACTTCCACCTAATTCAACTTTTGAAGCATCCTTTAGCTTGAATACTAATGTAGGTCTTCCATCAGCTTTTATTAATTTTACGTCTGCAACATCAAGCTTAGATCCACTTGTGAATACAAAGTCATCTTTGTATGATCCAAGTATATCAGTATCAACTGGTGTCTTAAGTGTGATGTTTACTGATGCAGATGTTACCTTTCCAGCAGCGTCTACAGTAACTGTTGCGCTATAGTTATCTCTATCAGTTTCTGGAGCAATTTCATTGTAGTAAACTTTTTGTGTACCAGCTACTATCTTACGTCCAGCTATATCCTCTGATGGTTCTGTTGAAGATGCTTTTATTTGAAGCTCAGCATTTACTCCAAGAGCCATTATAGCATCAGCACTGTCTCCTTCATCGAATGTAAGTGTTACAGTTTTTCCATCAAAGTCTGCATCGTCTGCTTGTCTTCCTGAAATCTTGAAGTCTGCAGGGTTTATTGTATCTAAAGCAACATCTAATTGGAACTCTGCCTTAACATCGTCTCCATCTTTCTTCATCTTAAGTGTATTTTCTTCTAGTTTTGGACCAGTAGCTGAAGCTGCTTTTATGCTTAATACTCCTGGGAACATTTCATTTCCTGAAGCATCCTTAACATTCTTAACACCTATCTTCTTAACAACGTCATCTCCTGAAGTTGCATCTGTCTTTATTGTCTTGTTAGCATCTTCAAAGTCGATAACTACACCTTTGTTGTCATTACTTACATCTATATCAGCGTCTTCTGGAAGATCTTCTTGCTCTCCATCTCCGTTGATGTAGTAGTAGTTAGCTTTGTCATTAAGTGTAGATGCGTCCATTTCCTTACCGAAGTAAATAGCTACTTCTGTAGAAGATTTTTGGAATACATCTAAGTCCTCTACGCTTGGAGCTGTATCGTCATTTCCATCTATAGTTATAGTTTGATCGTCCATTTTGTTTGGTTCAGTTGCTTTGTCGATTATGTTTTCAACAGTTAAAGTATATTTTGAACTATCTAACTTGTATGATGACTTATCAAACTTAATGTCAAATGTATCAGTATCAGCTTTGTCTTTGTAATCAACATCAGATGATGGTCTTACATATACTCCGCTCTTACCCATTAAGTCTACGTTATAAGCATCTCTTAATTCATAGTTATCTTTGTCTGTTGCATAAGCATACTTAACATCTTCACTGAATTGAACACGAAGTGTTTTGTTGTCTATTACTGTAGCACTTAGCACAGTTGGCTTAGTTTCATCTTTTTCTTTGTCAAAGCTCTTTCTTGTATCATCGTCTATTTTGTTTCCGAAAGCATCTTTAACGCTGTCAGTTATTGATAATACGTTTGTGTTGTCTTTTAATACATCAGCAGGGATGTTTGTTATTTTAACAACAGTATCATCTTCTTTAAGCTCAAGCTTAGCTCCATCGATGTCTTTGTCGTTTATTTGATAGTAGTCATCTTTTATAGCTGTCTTTTTATCCATTGCTCTATCAAATATAACTCTTACTTCACCATCATCAGTGCAAGTAATATCTTTTATTTCTGGTTCAGTAGTTACGTTGTCTACTGTAACTGTTTCTTCTGCTTCTTTAAATGCAAATCCTGCAGCGTCTACTAACACCTTGTCTTTTGCATCTTTAACTTTTATTGTATTTTCTCCAGATTTAAGTCCTGAACTAAAGTAGAATTCTACTTCACTTGCCCAAGTCTCTGTTCCGTTTGATGCAGATTCTTTTACTTCTACTTCAACGTTTGATAAGCTCTTGTCATTTACTTGAATTAATGACTTTAATGTGCTTACACTGCTCATATTAACAGCTTCTGTAAACTTAAGAACAAGTTTGCTGTTACCTCTTACAGATATTTCTTTTATTTCTGGTGCTGTAACATCTTTGAATTCTATCTTCTTATCAAAAGTTGCTATTGTTTGAGTCTTGTCTGCAGTTAAGATACCTTTCTTAACTGAAACTGTCTTTTCATTACCTTGATCTATAGAGAACTCACTCTTTACTAAAGTTACTCTAACTGTGTTATCATTTATTAATTCTACGTGAGCGTTTTTGTCAGTTAATTGAGTTCCACCAACTTTGTAGTTTGAAGTTAACTCAGCTGTATCTTCGTCAACGTTTGAATCAAATACGATATCAAATTGGTTAAGGTTTATTGAATTTATTTCAGCAACCTTATTGTCACCGTTTGTTCCAGGTTTTTCTGGGTTAACAGCTTTAGTTATTGCATTTAATACTGATTCAGAAACAACACCAGTTCCACCAACTACATTTAAGTCAGTTTTCTTGCTTGCGTTCTTTCCAATGTAAGCTAAAGCATTGTTAGTTCCAGTTGATCCATCTTTGTCAACTAATACTAATGGTGCAGCATATTTTCCAGCTAAAGCTGAAGCTACTAGAGCATCTGCAAATCCATTGTCTTTTGCATTATAAGCTGCTGATGCAACATATAATTTATCAAATTTAACTGTATCCTTGAATGAAGCTAAAACTTTTTGGTTTGTATCCCATCTATCTGCTCCACCATCTACTCTGCTAGTTGCTCCAACTGCATTGTATATAGCTTCACTTATTACACCTTTAGTTCCAACTACTGTAACCTTTGACTTGTGCTTCTTAACGAAGTCAATAACTGGGCTCATGTAGTTAGCATCGTTCATTCCTAGTAAAAGGATTTGTCCTTTAGCAGCTGCTATTGGAGCTACTGAAAGAGCGTCTGAGAATCCTTCTCCTCCAACCATCATTACATTAGCTGGATCTACTCCTAATTTAACTAATTCTTCAGCTACTGCTGCGTTAGTTTCGTATCTGTTAGCTCCACCTAATTCTGTTACTGTGTAGCTAGCTTTTAATTCAGTTCTTAATGCTGCTGAAACTGAAGCGTTTCCACCAACTACATATACTTTTTTAGCGCCTAATTTTGTTAAAGCAGCTTTAGTTTCTGCAGTTAATGTGTTTCCTGAAGTTAAAAGTATTGGTGCGTCTAATTTCTTAGCTAATGCTGATCCACTTACTGCATCTGCATATCCTTCACCATTTACTAATACAACTGTTTCTGCTTTGTCCCAGTTCTTTGTAGCAACTGATGCAGCTGTAGAATATCTATCAGCCTCACCTACTCTTGTTGCTTGTCCTGCTGCAGCTTTAACTGGAGCAGCTGATAAAGCTGTAGTTAAAACTAAGGACATAAGTGTAGCACTAGCAAGTGCTCTTGTACCTTTTTTACTCATATCGTAATACCCTCCTCGATTTAAGTGAATAAATTGTTTTACAATTTTAGATATATATTTTTACAATATATACTTATTAAATATAACCAAACACTTGTAGCTTGGTCCATATTTTTAGAAACAGATTTAATTATAACACACTTATATTGCATATTCCACTAATTTTATGTAAATCTTCTACAATCTGTGATTACATTAAATCTTACAGAAGCTATTTCTGTGAAACTCACTCCTTATTATACCATATTCGTATTGGATTTTCTATACTTTACATGATTTAATAAGTTTTTTTGTCTTAAATAATCATAACATATTAATATAACCTCTTCTACCATTATACAACATTAATTTCAGCTTTTCCATACTTTTGTAATAGGTAATTTAAGGTACGGTCATCGATTATTTTTAGTTATGAAGTATAAAATTATCAACTTGATGAAAAATATGGTTGTCTAGACTTATATTTTCATATGACTTATACTATTCTACACATATTCAAAAATTCCTTTTTTTATTCATAAAAAAGCCATAGATAATTTTATTTAAATTATCTATGGCTTTGCCAGCTATTATTCAATACTTATTACTTCAAGTGAATCTTGGTTTACAAATTTAGCTTCAATATCTGTCGAAACAGATCCTGTTCCACCAACTATAATTACCTTGCCGCTGTCTCCTGCTTTTGCTAGTACATATTCAGTAGCGTTTGCTATTTGGTCCGCATTTGCTCCTATTCCACTTAAAACTAGTGGTGAACCTTTTGTAGCTGCTGCTGCAGAAGCTACAAGAGCGTCAGCGAATTGAGTATTAGTTGCTCCACCTGCTGCTAAATATATATTAGTAAAATCTAAATCATCTTTAAAGTAATCTAAAACTGCTAAGTTTGTAGCAAATCTATCCTTAGATTTTTCTGCTGTGTCTGTTATCTTTGTTCCATTTACAGATTTTACAACAGCATCTGGTAGTGCCCATGATCCACCTACACCTAGAACAGTTAAATCCTTAGCAACTTCCTTAACTACTGGAGCTACTTCTGTACGAGTTCCAAATAATACTGGGTATCCTTTTTTGGCAGCTATAGATGCTACTGATAAGGCATCCGCATATCCATCTTGTCCATTTACAAGGATCGCTCCCTTTTGTCCACTTAAGCCTAAAACTTTCTTCGCAACCTCTGCGTTAGTTCCCATTCTTGAAGTATCTGTTACTCCTGCTATACGCTCTACAGTATACTTTGATTTTAAAGAAGCTTCTATAGCTGGAGATACAACTCCTGTTCCACCAACTATATAAACCTTAGAAGCTCCAAGGCTTTGGATTGTAGTTAACACTGATGATTCAAGTGCACTCTTATTTTCTGTTAAAAGTATCGGTGCGCCTAACTGCTTAGCAAGAGGAGTTGCACTTACTGCATCTGCATAGCCATATCCGTTTACAAGAATTACATTCTGTGCAGTTCCAAAGGATTTAACAGCAAGCTGATTTGCCGTTCCTATTCTATCACTTCCGCTAGTTCTCTCTACGGAAGCTGCTTGTACACTTGCAGTTCCTAAAGTTACTGACACAACTAGAGCCGTTAAAACAGTGCTTAGAAATCTTCTTCCCTTCATCTTAAAGTCCTCCTAATCTATTAGTGAAATATTCAACTATTTTCATTATATATTATAACATAACTTTTTTACAGCTTAGGATAAATATTTTACCATTGAAAATTTTTCCTAAAAAGTATGTCCCAGTATTATAATCGAAAACTTTTAAAATATCTTCATAATTTTTTTCTACTAAAAAGTTATCTGCTGCTGCCTAGAAAAAATAAGGCCACCGTTCCAGGACCTGAATGCGAGCCTATAACAGGACCTACATTAGTTATAATAAACTCTTTCACCTTATACTGCTCTAAAATTAAATCTCTTACATGCTCTGCATCTTCAATGCAGTCGCCATGACTTATACCTATTATCTGCTCTTCAGCATTTACTATTTTCTCACTTAGTTTATCTACAAGAGTTTTTAAAGATTTTTTTCTGCCCTTTACTTTTTCAACAGGAACTAATTTACCTTCATTATCTACATGAAGCACTGGCTTAATGTTAAGTAGTGTGCCTACTACCGCTGCAGTACTGGATATTCTGCCTCCTCTTTTCAGGTGGTTCAAATCCTCTACTGTGAACCAGTGACTTAGTTTTAGCTTATTTTCTTCTAACCAGTTAACAACTTCTTCTTTAGAATCTCCTCTTTTTAACATCTCATTAGCATAATAAACTAAAAGCCCCTGGCCCATAGAAGCACCTTTAGTATCAACTACTGTAATATCAGCATCCTTAAACTCTTCTAGGAGCTGTTCTCTTGCTATAGCAGCACTATTAGTGCTTCCGCTTAAAGCAGAGGAAAAACCTACATATATAATAGAGTTATTCTGAGTTATATGTTTCTTAAATTCTTCATAGTATCTGTGTGAGTTAACCTGCGAGGTTTTTGAAAGTTCCCCTTCTCTTAGTTTGTCATAGAACTCTTTAGATTTTGTTGTTTTCCAAAAGTCATCTTTAAATTCTTGTCCTTTAATTTCGTAGGTTAATGACATATATATTATGTTGTTATTTTCTATATACTCTAATGGTAAATCGCTGCAAGAATCAGTTATTAATATTGTTTTCATGTCAGCACTTCCTTTCTTCTATATTCACGTCATATCTGCTTCAGCTTGATTTGCTAATACTAGCCATTATTATTTAATGCACTATTGCATTATTGTAGTTTTGTCCATTTTAAGTTTAATTAATCTAACAAAACAAAAAAGAGCTTTTCTAGCTCTTAGAGTCCTAGTACTAAATTATACTGGTCTTCTTTTGAAAATATTAATTAACATTATATCACTTATGAACCTTTTTGTGAACTCTCCCCCTTTTCCACCACTTCCATTATTTCTTCATTGAAGTGGTCGGAAAGTTAAAATATAATTACATGATGGAAAGTGTTTTAAATTGTGACCTTATAAAGGAAAATTAATCCTACTAGGAGGTTTTTGAATGAAAAGAAGAAATAAGTTTATTATGTTTATACTGACATTTTCTTTAGCTACAAGCTCTTCAATATACAGCCCTAAGGCCGCTTCAGCCATTTCTAGACAGGAAGCTCAGGACAGAGCTTATAAGATGGCTTATACTCAGTGGCACTATAATAAAGACTTGAACGGGAAAACCTATGGTTATATTCAATTACCTGAACATTTAAGAGATAAAACCGATTCTACAGAAACAGGTATACCTTACAATTACGGCGGATCTGACGGAATTGATACTACTTCTAATAGATTATGGAGTAACTTTTCTGAAGCTCTAACTAAAGGGGCTACCGCTGGAAATGTACGCTTTGAAGGTGGTTATAAAGGCGAGACTGCCGGTATAGATTCTGCTAGTTTTATTCAAAGCAGTTTAAAAATTGCCGGCGGAAAGCTTACTTCTTATACTTTAAAGGATTATCTAGATCCTATATCCTTTGATGACTTAAGAAATATGGACGTGCTTTTAAATAGAGGCGATAGTGCTGCCTTCTTCCAAGGTTGGGTTTATGATGATTATGGTAATGTAATAGGAGCTGCTACTCTGGAGGCAACTATAGATAATACTGACGGTACAGGGCAAAAGGTAAAGGAGTTTTATAGATCTAAGGACTATTTAATGAATAATTACAAAGCCTACAGATATAAGTATATAAACAGTGATTATATTGAAAGCAATTCTGCACAGCCTACTTTAGAAAGTCCTTTATACAGACAAGCTGTTGATAAAAAGAGTGGTAAAGTATTCTTCGACTGGAACTTTAACGACACTAGAAGCAATGGATACCAAAGCGAGTACAGAATTAGAATTTATAAAGGTGATTTAAATAACAGTTCTGATCAAAGTGGTCTTTTAGTTAAAGAGATATCTGGAACTACTCAGGTAACAGAAACAACAGTATATCTTAATAACATGGCAGAAGGTAATTATTACTTTATTCTAGAAACAAAAAACAATAGAGGCTACTGGAGCAATCCTGTTCTAAGTCCTTTAAACTTTGTTAACGGAACCTCCACTGTACCTTCTAAAATAAACAAAACTGAAAGATTTGGCGGCCAGGATAGATATGAGACTTCAAAGATTATAGCAGAAGAGAACTTTAAAAATGTAGACTTAAAAAATGTAGTTATTGCCAGCGGTAATGATTTTCCAGATGGTCTATCAGGAGTTACTTTAGCGAGAAGGCTTAATTCTCCACTGCTTCTTGTAGATAAAAATCCTCAAGATAGTCAGGTTGTACTGCAGTATATAACTAAAAATCTTAATAAAAACGGCAAGATATACATTTTAGGAGGACAGGGCGCTGTTGACAGCTCCTATGTTGAATATTTTACTAAACAAGGCTATTCAGGAAATAATATAATAAGAGTTGGTGGACTAGATAGAAATGACACTAGTGTTAAAATAGCCCAAACTTTAAACTTACCAAAGGGAATGCCTGTAATAGTTACAAATGACTCTATGTTTGCAGATGCCTTAAGTATTTCCTCAAAGGCAGGTGCCAGTCAGATGCCTATACTTTTAACTTCTAAGGATAGCTTGAATGAAACAGTAGAAAATTATATTAAAAATCAACAGCCTTCTACTGTTTATATTGTAGGTGGTGCCGGTGTTGTTTCTGAAAATATAAAAAATAAAATCAGTAATATTACTAGCAGTAAAATTGTAAGATTAGGCGGACTAGACAGATATGATACCAATGAAAAGATAAATGATTATTTTTATTCTGGTAACTTAAATCGAGTATTTTTAGCAAATGGTGAAAACTTCCCTGATTCTTTAAGCGGAAGTGCTGCCGCAGCCTTTAATAACGGTGCTCCTTTAGTTCTTGTATCAGATATATCCTATGTTAACGGAGCAAGGTCTATAAACAAGCTTACAGGAAGCAATAGATTTACTCTTGATATTCTAGGCGGAAATGGGATAGTGAGCAACTATCTTGTGTCTAAAATAAACAATGCTGCTGTTAAATTGCAGTAAAAAAAGATGAGGTGTTTCTACTTGGACACCTCATCTTTTTTATTACATACTAATTAAATTGAAGTTTCTTCCACCTATATTTCTCCCTCCAATAGCTAATAATAACTCTGTAAAAAATTCTAAGGAGGTCAAATTTATGCCAAACAACATGCAAATAGAAAGCAACAACTTAAAGGTCTTAGAGGACCAACTAAATCATGAAGCACTTATGAACAAAAAGTTCCATGAAGTTGCTGGAATGTGTCAGGACTCTAATTTAAAAAACCTATGCAACCAAGCTGCAAATGTTCACAAACAAAACTTTACTTCACTTAAATCTTATTTAGACTCTCATCAATAACATAAAATTTAATTAATTGGAGGGAAACATAATGCAAGAAAAAGACTTAATGCAGGATTTACTTACTAGTGAAAAACAGGTTATATCAGCTTACAGTACAGGAATAACTGAAGCTTCCTGTCAAAATCTTAGAGATACTTTAGTTAACAACTTTAAAAATGTTGAAGATGTTCAATACAAAATATTTGATGCTATGAAGCAGAAGGGCTGGTACGCTACAAAGGATGCTCCAGATGCTGATGTTACTAAAGCTAAAAATGATGCTAATAAAATGATGGGTGAATTGCAATAATGTATACTAACTTTCCAAAATCAATACCTCCCCAAAAACAGGATAAGCAGCCTGGTGTAGAGGCATTGATGAATCCAAGACCTATTTTTGATGACCCTCAGTATAAAGGTTCTGATAAATTAAAGGATAAGGCAGCTTTAATTACTGGTGGAGACAGCGGTATTGGAAAGGCTGTAGCTATAGCCTATGCTAAAGAAGGCGCAGATATAGCTATAGTTTATTTTGATGAGCATGAGGATGCAGAAGAAACTAAAAGTCTCATAGAAAAATTAGGGGGAAAGTGTATATTAATACCTGGTGATGTAAGCAACGAAGACTTCTGCAGGGAAGCAGTTGAAAAAACTATAACTGCCTTTAACAAAATAGATATTCTTGTAAATAACGCTGCTGTGCAGTATCCTCAAAATAGTATAGAGGATATAACCTCTCAGCAGCTTGAAAAAACCTTTAAAACAAACATCTTCAGTCTTTTTTATATGACAAAGGCTGTTATGCCTCATTTTAAGGATGGCAGTATTATAATTAACACTGCCTCTATTACTGCATACCAAGGCAGTAAAACTTTAATAGATTACTCTTCTACTAAAGGTGCAGTAGTTACCTTTACCCGTTCTATGGCTGCATCTTTGGCAAATCGCAATATAAGAGTTAACGCCGTTGCTCCAGGACCAATTTGGACTCCTCTTATTCCTGCCTCCTTCAGCGAAGAAGATGTTGGTACCTTTGGTTCAGATGTAACCTACGGAAGACCAGGTCAACCAGTGGAGCTAGCTGGTGCCTATGTATTTTTGGCTTCCAGTGATTCTACCTATGTATCTGGGCAAACTATCCATGTAAACGGCGGAGAAATTGTAAACGGATAAATATAATTAGTCTTTAATTTTAACAGGCTGGTATAAAAGTAATATTAAATACCAGCCTACAGTTCCTATGCTCAATTTTCAACCCTTCCAATAAGTGCTTCCTCAATAACTATACCTTCTACCGGCTTACTAAATAAATATCCTTGAACCTCATCGCAGTTAAGCTTCCTTAGTATTTCTAATTGTTCCTTTGTTTCTACCCCTTCTGCTACTACTTTAATTCCCATACTCTTAGATAAGTCAATTATAGTCTTAACTATAGCCTCATTTTCTTTATTTTGAGTTATATCCCTTATAAAAGACTTGTCTATTTTTAGTTTGTCTATAGGAAACTTTTTCAAGTAGGCTAAGGATGAATACCCGGTACCAAAATCATCTAAAGCTATTTTTATACCCATGCTCTTTAATTCATTGAGAATTTTAATAGTTTCTTCTGGATATTTCATAAGAGCACTTTCTGTAATTTCAACTTCTAACCAGGCAGGACCTGCTTTAGTTTCATCTATTGTATTTCTCACATATTCTATAAACTTTGGATCTTCAAACTGTTTACTAGATACATTTATTGAAATTCTTATAGGCTTTTTATTTAATTCCTGCCATCTTCTGCTTTGAAGACAGGCAGTTTTCATAACCCATCTGTCAATAAAATCAATCAGTCCGTTTTCCTCTGCAAAAGGTATAAACTTGTCCGGTGGAATAATTCCATGTTCAGGGCTATGCCATCTTATAAGAGCCTCCACCCCTACTACCTTATTATCTACTATACGAATTTGAGATTGGTAGTAAAGAATAAATTCCTCTCTATTTATAGCTTTAATAATAGAGTTCTCCATAGATACCTGATTTAAAGTTCTACTGCTTAAGGCTGGTTTATAAAACTCATAATAGTTCTTTCCCCTTTCCTTAGCGTAGTACATAGCTGCATCAGCATTTTTTAGAAGTTCGAGAGCAGTCTCACCATGCTGCGGATATACTGCTATTCCTATGCAAACTGCTATATTGAAGTTTCTATTGCTAATCTTCCAATCTCTATTTATAGCTGCTATTATCTTGTCACACAGCTGAAGAACTTCTTCCTCACTTTTAACCTTAGGCATCAATATACCAAACTCATCTTCGCCAAGTCTTCCAAGTATCATACTTTCTCCTAGACAGGAAGGAAGTTCTTCTGCCAAATCTCTCAAAAATTTATCGCCTGCATCGTAGCCTTCAATATCATTTATTATTTTAAACCTGTTAATATCAAGATATAAAATAGCTATGCTTCCAGAATTCTCTTTTGCAGTAGCAACGAAATCCTCTATACACTTCAAAAATAAGAGTCTATTTGGCAGCCCAGTGAGCTGATCAAAATATACTACATGATAGAGCTTTTCTTCCGTTTGCTTTTGTTTAATACCTGGCAGCAGCACTTTATATTTTAATATCCACAGCATTACAGCACCACCTATTACAAAAACTAGTATAAGCACTATCCCTTTCCCCTCCTTAGTAACCACTTACCCTTTGTGGTTTTATACTATGCAAGGTTGTACCTTCTTGCTACCTTGTCCATAAAAGCATTTATTAAAAATTCACTAATAATTTTTTATAATATTTGTAACCATTTCAGTGCTGTAAAATAAAATAATATTGTAAGCAAAATTAATGAGGTGTATAACTTAATGGATAACAGGGAACTACTGGCAAGACTTATAAAATGCGAGGCCGGTGGGGAAGGTGACAATGGCATGAAAGCCGTTGCTTCTGTTGTATTGAACAGAGTAAGAGCGCCCGGCGGCGAATATCAAAGAATAGGTCAAGGTAATGTGAGAAATGTAATTTATCAAAAAGGCCAGTTTGACTGTACCCGTCCAGTACTTGGTGGAGTAGCTAATCCTCAGACTCTTTGGGCTAATCCTCCAGAGCAAATACATTATGATATTGCCGATTGGGCATTAGCTGGTAACAGATTATTTACTGTAGGGGCTTCTTTATGGTACTTTAACCCATATGCTCCTTGCCCTTATCTTTTCCCATATAACGGAAATGGAACTTTTCAAGTAAAGGTGGAAAATCATTGTTTCTATAATCCTACCGCAAGTTATTTTCAAAGCTAGTTAGCTACTATTTGTATCACTAGCTTTAAAAACGGAAAGTTACGGAGCCTTTAATTTTATAAATTTATCACGGAGGTATTTTTATGTATCCAAATTACTGCTTTAATTGCATGATGCCTTGTCAAAGAGCTGTTCCAATAATGCCTGGTTCATTTCCTAGTTCATTTCCAGCAGCTACTGGAACACCTATTAATATGTATGAAGGAGAGGATATGATGGCTGATGAAATGATGCAAGGAACTGAAATGGGTCCTGCTAACGGCGGTGCTGGAATGACTCCTGGTACTGGTATGGGAGCTGGTGTGACTCCTGGTACTGGTATGACTCCTGGTACTGGAACTACTGGTGTTCAATCTCCTCAGGCACCTTTTGCTGGTTCACCTTTCGAAACTGCACCAGGCTCACCTACTATTCTAGACACTGAATATACTCAAGGCTACTTAAGAACTCAGGTAGGTAAAAGAGTATTAGTAACCTTCCTTCTAGGAACCGGTACTCTTCAAGACCGTACAGGAGTTTTAGAAAAGGTTGGAATTAGTTATATTATCATAGGAGAACCAGAAACAAATAGACGTACACTATGTGATATTTATTCTATTAAATTTGTAAGCATCCTTTCATAAGTAAAAGACCAGCACTGCTGGTCTTTTATTAAGATATTTGTTTTACTTCCTTTAATATCTGCTTTTCTTCTTCCCCAAAGTTTATCATATCTTTTACTATAAACAAAGGCCTATTCTTGCTTTCATCGTATATTCTCGCTACATATTCTCCTAGAATGCCTATAGATAGAAGCTGTATTCCACTAAAGAATATGATTCCTTCCATTATAAAAGTCCAACTGTTAATGGGACTTCCACCTGTAAGTTTCATAATTATTGAGTAAAGCAGCATTGCTAAGGATAAAGCTATGGTTACAGTTCCTAGCTTTGTTACTGCCCTTAAAGGTTTAGTGGAGAAGGAAATTATACCGTCACAGGCTAACTTCAACATCTTCTTTAAAG
This sequence comes from Clostridium tanneri, assembly GCF_033659955.1. NCBI lineage: Bacteria > Bacillati > Bacillota > Clostridia > Eubacteriales > Clostridiaceae > Clostridium > Clostridium tanneri. Next base: position 2,595 of record NZ_JARUJP010000023.1, on the reverse strand, counting down.
GATACTTTGTCTCTCCTGCAAAACGTTCATCTCTTTCGTACTCAATATAACTTTGATTAAAGCCAACCCAGCTTACCATTCCTCTTACAAATCTATTTTTTTCAGGCATAGATTTAAATACTTCTACCACCTTTTTATCCATAAGTCTAAAGTCACCGGTGTCTCTAGGTATTGCAATTTCTGACATACAGGATAGAAATTTATAAAAACACTTAGCAGTGAATAACTTAAAAAAAGTTTCTCCATTTCTCTTCTTTCTCTTTGCATATACTACATCGAAGCCGCTTTTCCATTTATCAATCATATCTATAATCAGCTCCGGAGGGTCCTGAAGATCTGCATCTATTATAACAACTGCATCTCCTTTAGAATTAAAAACTCCTGCAGTAACTGCTGTCTGGTGACCAAAGTTTCTGGCAAAGTCGATTATTTTTACCTTTCTGTCCTCCTTTGCTATAGACTTCAGTATTTCCAGAGTTCTGTCCTTGCTGCCATCGTTAATAAATATAAGTTCATAATTCGGCTCAGCAGTATTCATAACCTCCTTTAATCTCCTATAGCATTCCTCTGCTACTTCTTCTTCATAATACATAGGTACAACTACTGAAATTAAAGCCTTATCATCCATTAGTATATGCTGGTTAAGAAAACTTAGAAAAACTTAATCAGTGCCTCCATTCATTATTAATTTACAGCTCTAAGTTTTTATCCTAACTATCATTATTCTTTGGTAAAAGAACTTTTATTCTTGGTCAAAATGTACATGGAGCCACTGTCAGATATAACCCTAAGCTTATTATCTTCTATAACCTTAGTAAACTCTTTTCTTTTAGGGACTAATATAACAGAGTTCTCTCCATCCTTAAGAAAGGCTTTAAAACCACCATCCTTAGGTACCAAATCCCAATAAAACTCTGCAGACAGCAAATCGCTTTGCTCCCAATCCTTCATTTCACTAATAGGCCCCACATTTATTTTTGCATCTGCACCATAATAGACATAAACGTCAGCACCTCTTATATCCTCACTCAAGTGGATGTTTTGAATATTTACCCTTTTACTGTCATTTTTAAATTGTACAATGTGCTTTAAAATTACAGTCTCATAGGTGCCTGCCCCTACTAAAAGGGATATAATCACTGCTAGTTGAACTGCTGCATTTCGTCTTACTCCCCTTATCAAGGCACCGCATATTCCGCTGACTGCTATAGCTATAGGAATATACACCGGATATATGTACCAGTATATCTTTGTACTGGCCTTTGAATAGGCTAGTAGGGGAACTAGTATCCATAAAATCAGTGCCAGATAATAATTTCTCTTTTCAGTATTAATTTTATTTTTTTTTATTAAATCAGAATTTGAGATATAGTAAGTAAATAAACCTAATATAAGAATTGCAAACCACATGGAATAATAGGACCTTAATGTATTAACGTAAAACCACTTATTTCCTATATGTCCTTCTAAGGTTCTGCTTGTTCTTGCTAAAAGGTCATAATTTATCATCATGTTGAAAAATTCAAAACCGTCTCTGCTGTATCTTAAAATCCCCCATATTAATATAGGAGAAAAGGAACTTAAAATAAATAAAATCCATTCTTTAATCTTTAGCTTGAATAAAGTCTTAGTAAAAAGCAGATAAATAAAGCCTGTTAACGCTATGCTTAAGGCATGCCAGCTTTTAGTTAAAAAAGCTAATGAAAATGCTAATCCTGCTAAATATAAAAATCTTCTATTTTTTTCTATTAAAATCATAGCTATCATAGCTACAGTGAAAAACAACACAAATAATGCATCTGCATCTCCTGTTCTAGCACTGTGAATTACAATATACTTTGGTGATGTAGTAAGAATTAATACACAGATTAAAGAAGCTGCTGCTCCATGTTTATATTTCACCAGCATTGCTGCTATAAATATAGTTAAAAGAGCTGCAACTGCAGAAAATAATCTTAAACCTAAAGGATTGAAGCCTGCTATTTTATAACCAAGGGCTATTGCCCAAAAGCTTACAGGAGGCTTTAGGTTCCAGTAATCATTTTTATATCCGTAAGTGTTTACTATAAAGTCATTATTTTTAACCATTTCATAGGCACTCACCCCGTGTCTTGCCTCATCCCAGCTGTAGATAGGGGTTTCTCCTAGATAATAAAAAAGATTGAATAATGTTAAGGAGAGTACAAGCATTAGAAATACATAATAGTATTTCTCAATAAAACTCAGCAATTTATCCAGGCTATTTGATTCAGTACTTCTCATGTCGGCACTCCTTTTCCAAAAGTTAACCCAGTTGTTATTTTGTACAACTGGGCTCAATTATATTCATTAATATGGTTAAAAGCTATTCCTTTATAAATAAACTAAAGGAGCTGTTACATTAGCGATTTTTTTAATCACTATGAACAGCCCCTTTAATTTAGAAGGTTCTACGCTATTTTAATTTTAGTAGTTTCCTTGTTGATGCATAGCTTCAGCAACTTTTACGAAACCAGCGATGTTAGCACCAGCAACTAAGTTGTATCCAAAGCCATAGTCTTCTGAAGCTTTCTTACAGTTGTTGTAGATGTTAACCATTATTTGGTGTAACTTAGT
>NZ_JARUJP010000022.1:0-59888 GCF_033659955.1 Clostridium tanneri | reverse complement strand
ATTATCTTATCTTTACTCTGTTTAATTTTCAAGGATCATTTTGTCTCATCTTGACTACTTTAGATATTTTAACATCTTGGTTTTTCATTGTCAAGAACTTTGTAATTTTTTTGTTTTTCGTCGTTTCCGACGACTTCATTATAATATCATAAACATATTTTTACGTCAAGTACATTTTTACTGTTTTTTATTGATTATTTTTCAGATACTATAATTTTATTTATCACAAATCTAAGTGACGAACTCAATAATATCATTTATAATTCTCTCCATCACATTAGTTATTCAGTTATATGTTACAATATATTAAAAAATCAGCTTTATTCTCGCCAAATCTCCCACTTATATATGTAAGCACACCAGGATAAGTTTACTGTATAACTAAGCATATTTTCTCAAAATATACGAAATTGAACTCCTTGTTTTTATTACAGAAAAGAAATACTTTATTTAATTTTAATACCAAACATAAAAAGAAATACTTTATTTAATTTTAATACCAAACATAATATGATTAAAATTTACCAACAAAACTGTTTAGCATTTCTATAAGAAATGTTATAATATTTGTGGAAAATTAGTATTTTTTGTTTAATCATCCATGTTATAATAAATACAAGGTTGATCAGCGGGAGGATTACAAGTGAAAATCACAGAAGATAAAATCATTCAATTATCTAACCAATACATAGCAGTTGATAAACTTAAACGTGAAGTTTATAAAGGACTATTCTATAATTCAAATAGTGGTGCAATCATCTATGAGGTAAAGGATGAAGACAGTTCATTTGTAATACGAGATGTAAACTATGCTGCAGAAGAAATTTTGAAAATAAAGAAAGAAGATTTAATTGATAAGAATATGTTAGACGCTTTTCCTAATTTCGGAAAATATAAGCTTTATCATACACTCCAAAAGGTATACAAAACAGGAATTCCTGAACAAACTCCAATTTCATATTATAAGAAAGGAAATCTAAACCTTTGGAAGGAAAACTATGTTTTCAAACTCAATTCAAAATACATAGTTTCAATTTTTAAAGATCTAGTTAGGGATAATGAGATAAAGCAATCTTTAGATAAATTTAATGCACTTTTTGAGAACTCTAAGGATGTCATATTATTCTTTAATATGGATGGAAGTATTATAGATGTTAACAATGCAGCTGTCATAGTGTCCGGTTATACAAAAGAAGAACTACTAAACATGAAAATTAGTGATTTAAGAGATGAAAGAACAGTTGATTTAATGGAACAGCAGTTGCAAAGTTCTATTGATCAGGGAGTATACTTTCAGACCTTCCACAAACGTAAAGATGGTAGTATATTTCCTGTAGAAGTAAATTCTATAGGAACTGAATTAGATGGGAAGTTAGTGCGTTGTGCCATAGTAAGAGATATTACTGAAAGAAAAACATTTAAGGAAAATTTAAGAGCTAGTGAAGAAAGATATAGATTATTGTTCGAAAATGCAAATGAGATTATTTACACTCATGATTTAGATGGAAAAATAACTTCTGTGAATAAAGCCTGCGAAGAAGTTTTAGGTTATGAAAGAGCCCAACTATTGGAGATGAATATCAAAGATCTTATATCTCCTGAATATATGTCAATGCTTCCCTGCCTAAAGAATATAAGTTTTTTGGGTAAGTCATCAGTTACTAACTTAGAGCTTGAGTTTATTCACATTTCAGGTAAAAAAGTTATTTTGGAAATAAGTGAAAATATCCTCTGGAAAGATGGAAAACCTTATGAATTCCAAACTATTGCAAGAGATATTTCAGAAAGAAAAGCTGCTGAGGAAAAAATTAAATACTTAACCTATCATGATAAATTAACTGGAGTATATAATCGTTTATTTTTGGAGCAAGAGTTAAATAGGCTTATATCCAAGAACAGATTCCCTATTAGCATAATTATTACTGATGTAAATGGATTAAAACTAGCTAACGATGCCTTCGGACACCTAATTGGAGATAAACTTCTTAGGGAATCTGGTAGAATATTAAAAGCCAGTTGCCAACATAACTCTATAATTGGTCGATGGGGTGGAGATGAGTTTATAATTGTTACACCTCTTGCATCAGAGGATGAAACAAAACATATAATTGGCAATATTAAAGCTAAATGCGAAGAAAGTACTCTTAATCCAATAAAACCGAATATGGCTATAGGATATGCAGTTATGGATAGTCTTCATCAAAATATTGACGAACTTTTTAAAGAAGCGGAAAACTTTATGTACACAAATAAGTTGTTAGAAAGTAAAAGCTTAAGAAGCTCAGTTATTTCATCATTACAGGAAACATTACATGCCAGTACTCCTGAAACTAGTGATCACTGTCAAAGAATGAGAAAAATGGCTATTAAATTTGGTCATATAATCGGGTTAGCTAATGGAGATCTGGATAAACTCATTCTACTATCTCTTTTGCATGATATTGGCAAAATTGCTATTCCTAAAAATATTCTAGAAAAACCTGATAAACTTACGGAGAAGGAATGGGATATAATGAAAAGACACTGTCAAATTGGTTATAATATTACTAACTCTAGTCCTGATCTCAGCAGTATCTCAGAACTTATCTTATATCACCATGAGAAATGGAATGGCAGTGGATATCCTCACGGTTTAAAGGGGGAAGAGATTCCTCTTCTATCTAGAATTATATCTATTATTGATGCTTATGATGTTATGCTAAATGAAAGACCTTACAAAAAACCTATGTCAAAGCAAGCAACCATCGATGAGTTGAAAAAAAATTCAGGTACTCAATTTGACCCAAGTCTTATAGATACCTTCATTAAAATGATAGAATGATTAGCTGTCCGGTAAGTTACCGGGCGTCTAATCATTTTATCTTCACTGAGAATTGGGAAGTTTCCTAAGTCCTTCAATGCATCCTGATAACACTGTTATAAGAGGCAAAGCATAACATAATACTGCATATGGAGCATAAGTAGTTGCGGAAACTCCTGTAAGCATTAATATAAACAAGGAATTTACATTCCAAGGAATAAGTGGTGCAATAATAATTCCTGTATCTGATATAGTTCTAGCTAGTGTGGCATTGTCTATACCTAATTCTCTATACTTGTTTTTTAGAAGTTCGCCTGGCAATATTACTCCTACGCTTTGGTCACAGATTAAGGTCAGTATAGAGCTTATAATACTAGTTTTAAAAACCATTTCCCTTTTTGACTTTACCCTAGCAATAATTCTATCTACTAGAGGAGCTATTAAGCCCGTTCCTCGGAAGAGGCTACTTAAGGTAATAGCTCCTATTATTATTAACAAAATTTCAACTATGGAAGTAATCCCTCCACAAAGGAGTATACTATTTAATTCCTCTAACTCTGTATTTCCTTTATATCCGGCTAGAATAGACCAAAAAATATTAGTCAAACTTACTTTCTGAGTAGTAACAGCAATTACTACTCCACTTATTAAAACCAAGGATATTGCCCTGATTATTTTTATTCCTAAGAAACATAATATGAACATGCAGACAGGCAACAATAATAATGCTGGAGAAATATAAAAACTCTTTTTTAGTACCAGTTCCATAATAACAAGATCAGAACTATTTAAAACTAAATTATATCCCTTACCAAGATAAAAATATACTGCTCCTGAAAAAAAGTAACCGGGCAATAAAGTTCTAGACATAGATGATAACGCATTCCTGTACGAGGTTTTAGTAGTGATCAATGTAAGATTCATCAACCCAGATATAGGAGAAATTTTATCTGCTAAGAACGCACCGGAAACTATAGCCCCTAAAAGGATATAGTCAGGAATTCCGAATACCTTTCCTACTCCTAATATTGCAATTCCTACAGTGCTAATAACTGCAAAGGCTGAACCCATAAAAACTGAAACAATAGAGGTAAATATAAAGACCATAAATAGTAAGTTAACTCCCTGCATATATACAAATCCATAATACATCATAGTTGGTATAACACCAGCTGAAAACCATATAGGTACTGTAGCACCAATTAGTAATATTAGAATAAATAGATCTTTACATTCAACTAAGCTATTTTTAATCATATACAATAGTTGTTCTATGGTAAATCCGCCTTTTAACAATATACTTAAAGAAAGCACTATACTACTAAAAAAACCATAAAATAGACTTATTCTAAAAATCACACAACTTATTATTGATACAAGTGTAAAAACACCAATAATATATGTATTCTTTTTGCTAACTTTATTTTTATTCATACCCCACCCCAAAATTCCAGTAAAATCCATTTACCTTTATAATATCACATTTTTACAGTATTATATAACTGTCTATAACAAAAATATGTTATTATAGTACTATACTAAAACTTGAAAAAAGGACGGATTTTTATGAAGGATAAACTATATTTGATTTTTTACAATGGTGAACTATTAGTTAAAGTAGAAAGTGAAAATATCATAATACCTAATGAAAAAAATATGAAAGATTTCAACATTGATTTAGATGTATTGGATTCTTCTTTATCAGGAACTAACCAGGAAATTTTTTTCGGAGAAATATCAAAAATAGACAGTATTCCAATTGGATTTGAGTTTTACGGGTTGCGTCCTCTAGCTAACCTAATAGAAAACTCTCTTTTCAATCTAGTTGCGAAAGCATTTCATTTAATACGCTGGAATAATACATACAAATATTGCAACAGATGTGGAACTTTAATGAAAGAAAAAGAAGATGAAAGAGCAAAAATCTGTCCCCAGTGCGGTTTTATTAATTATCCTAGAATATCTCCTGCAATCATAACTGCCGTTACTAAAGATAAAAAACTACTTCTAGCTCACAATACAAACTTTGCCAATAAAACATACAGTGTAATCGCAGGCTTTGTAGAACCTGGTGAAACCTTTGAGGATTGTGTTGCTAGAGAGGTCTTTGAGGAAACAGGCATAAAAGTTAAAAATATAAAATATTTCGGAAGTCAACCCTGGCCTTTTCCTGACTCTTTAATGGTAGCCTTCACCTGTGAATATGATGATGGTGAAATTAAAGTGGATGGTGTAGAAATTGATGAGGCTTACTGGTATGCTGTAGATGAATTACCTAAAACACCTCCTAAGGGCAGTATAGCTGGTAGGCTTATAGAATGGTTTATTCATAACTATGCATAAATTCAATTAGTATTTTAATATACTTTACCAAGTTGATTAGCTATCAATTTTAAATTACAAAAAAACCTGCACTCATACAGAATGCAGGTTATCTTTCTATGTTCTATTTAAGGTTAGTCTTTACTTTAATCCTTGTTCATAAGCTTCAACCATCTTTTTAACCATGTTTCCACCTACTGATCCTGCTTCTCTTGCAGTTAAATCCCCATTATAACCTTCCTTTAAGTTTACTCCTACTTCTCTTGCTGATTCCATTTTAAATTGATTTAATCCAGCCTTTGCTTGTGGTACTAATACTCTATTACTTCTATTTGCCATAGTTAAGTTCCTCCTTTTAATTTTCTATAATTCAATATTTACATTTAAAGTTTGTGTAATTTCAGGATTATTACCCTATGAAATTGGATGAAAAAATGATAACAATTGTCATAAAAATTCTAGTGTATTAATAAGATAAATTGTATATACATTTACTGGAGGTTTGTATGTTTAATCAAATAGTATTAGCTGGTGCTGCTATATGCGGTATTTGTTTATGCGTTCCAAAGTCCTCTCTACAAACACTCAGAGAAAAAAGAGCAATAAAACTAGCCTGGAGAAAGCTAATGCAGGAAAAAAACTTGAAAAATAATTTAGGAGAATACTATGCTATAGGAGACATTAAAAGAATACCCAATGGATATGAACTAAGAATTATAACTCCTATAGGCTTCACAGATGAAAAAATCAAACTTTTAGAAGAAGAATTAGCTCATACTTATAACTCTAATATTTTAGTTGACTACAATAAGCGAACAAACAGACAAATATATATATATCTAATAGATTAGTTATAAAGGAGAACCAGTCTTACCGGTTCTCCTTTATAATTAACAGTATCTTCAGCGGAGTTTAAATCTTCTGAAAATTATGTTGACTTTTTCCCATCATTATGATATATTGACATTACATTGATAAAAAAGTAACATATTACTAATTCGGTTGGGCGATACAAATTCGCTTTCAAGCAATTGACTTCTAGGGTGGGGAGTCCTTTTAGGACTTTTTCACCTTTTTTGTTCGTCAAATATTTTTAAAATCCAGGTAATATAGTTATTTATTTAACTTTTAAAGGGGGATTAACTATGGAAACTAATTCTTTTAATCTTATTATGGCATGTGCTATATTTATTTCAAACTACACATTAATAATATTTGAGAAACTTGATAAAGTCCTGCTTGCTTTTATAGGAGCATCCCTTATGATAGTTACAGGAATAATAAATCAGGAAAACGCCTTCAGACACATCGATTTTAATACTATAGGGCTATTAATTGGGATGATGACTATGGTTATGGTTATCAAAAGAACAGGTTTATTTGAATATTTAGCAATCAAAGTGGTGAAGCTTTCAAAGGCTCAACCCCTAAGATTACTAATCTTATTATCCATGATAACAGGTGGTCTCTCAGCTATATTGGATAATGTTACAACGATACTTCTAATAACGCCAATGACCTTTGATATAGCTAAGGAACTAAAAATATCTCCTGTCTCTTTAATAATAGCTGAGGTTTTTGCTTCTAATGTAGGAGGAACAGCTACATTAATAGGTGATCCTCCTAATATTATGATAGGAAGTGCAGTAGGCCTAGATTTTATAAGTTTCTTAAAAGTTAATGCACCTATTGCTCTACTTGCCTTAATAGCAACTACTCTTATCTTTGCTGTTCTAAATAAAAAAGGGTTAACTACAACAGAAGAGTCAAAAGAAAAAGTTTTAAAAATGGATGAAAAGTTAGCAATAAAAGATGTACGACTTCTTAAACAAAGCCTATTAGTACTAGGAGTAACCCTAGCTGGCTTTATGCTTCATGGTGTTCTTCACTATGAATCTGCGACTATAGCTATTGTAGGTGCTGTTGTACTTCTGACTATATCTCGCATAGGACCAGAAGAGGTTCTACATGAACTTGAGTGGAACACAATATTCTTTTTTATTGGTCTATTTATGTTAGTAGGCGGTCTTAAGGAAGCCGGAGCAATAAAACTTCTCGCTCAGTGGGTATTAGACCTGACTAATGGAAATCTAATCTTATCAACTATGGCAATACTTTGGGTTTCCGCTATTGCTTCTGCCTTTGTTGACAATATTCCTTTTGTTGCAACAATGATACCTATGATTCAAGATATGGGAACAATCTCAGGTATGAATCTTACTCCTCTTTGGTGGGCACTTTCACTAGGAGCCTGTCTAGGCGGAAATGGAACTATAATCGGAGCTAGTGCTAATGTTATAGCAACGGGGATGGCAGCAGATAGGGGCTATAGAATCTCCTTCAAAAGCTACTTTAAAGTAGCCTTTCCTATAATGATTTTTACAATTATACTTGCTACTATTTATTTATACTTGCTTTATTTTGCGTAGTGTGAATATGAAAAATAAAGGAGCAGTGCACAATCTAATTCCTAGAAGGTGCTCTACTCCTTTATAGTACTAACTTAATTTAAAACTTTTCAGTTCAAGTTCTAATTTACTGGACAAATCCTTCAACTTGCCAGCATATTCTATAAAATCATCCATAGTAGCGGAAATTTCTTCTGCAGAAGCAGATACCTCTTCTGTTCCTGCCGCTGTTTCTTCAGATATAGATGACACATTGGTTATTTCCTGTACAATTTCTTCTTTTCTATCATTCATTTCTACGGTAGATAATCTGATTTCGCTTACTTTGTCTATAAGACTATTAATAGACTTTAATATTTCAGTAAAAATCACTCTAGTTTCTCCAACTGCCAACTCCTGATCCTGAACGAATTCTTCTGCTCTATTTATAGCCTCTACTGCTGATTTAGATTTACTTTGGATTTTTCCAATAATGTCACTTATCTCTTTTGCTGAATCTCTGGATCTTTCCGCAAGCTTTCTTATCTCCTCAGCAACAACTGAAAAACCTCTACCAGCTTCCCCTGCTCTTGCAGCTTCAATAGCTGCATTTAAAGCTAATAAATTTGTTTGTTCCGTTATTTGTGTTATGGTTTCTGTTATAGAACTTATAGCCTCGGTACTTATATCTACTTCTTTAACTATTTCATTAACTTCTGATGTAGATAGTTTAGTATTGCTGGACTTTTCTACTAATGTATCTACCATTTCTAAACCTTTATTGCTTAGACTATTGGTCTCTGAAGATATACTATCCATTTCCTTTGTTGACTCTGTAATAACCTCAATTCTGCTTGCCAACTCATTAATTTGTAATGCTCCCTGTTCTGCATTCCTTGCTTGCTCTATAGTACCTTTAGAAATCTCCTCCATTGCTTGGCTAACTCCATTTATAGAAGCAGAAACTTCCTCTGTCATAGCACTGAAAATACTAGAGGTTTCCAAAACAACCTTAGAGGATTCTTCTACATTCTTAGTCAAGGTAGATATATTTTCCATCATTGCGTTAAAACTATTTCCTAATTCCAAAAATTCATCTTTCGAATTTATAACTGCCCTTGTGGTTAAGTCTCCATCTGCTGCTCTTTCAAAGGAACTCTTTAGCTTAAGTACATTTTTGCTTATCCCCTTACTTATGAATATCGCTATAATTATAGAAAAGATTCCTGCTACAAAAATAAATAAAAAGGTCAAATTTCTAATGATATTAGTATCACCTAGTAACTCTGATTCTTTCATAGAAGCAACAATCTTCCAGCCTGTTTTCTTGTTTGTAGTATAACTTGCAAATTTATTTGAGTTATCCTCTGTGTATTTATATTCTACAAAACCTTTTTCTTTACTCTTTACTTCACTCCAAAAGTTTTGTTTTGAAACCACGTCTGTTCCAACCAATTTTTTATCTAAGTGGGCTAAAGCAGTACCCTTAGAGTCAGCAATAAATACATATCCTTCTTTCCCAATCCTTATTCCAGATAGTTGCTGAGATAGTTTATCTAAATTTAAGTCCATTGAAACTACACCTACAAGTTGTCCATCGTTTTCTACAGCTTTAGATATAGAAATAATTATGTTACCTGTAGCTGCGTCTTTATAAGCTTCACTGAAAATTAGCTTTCCTTTATTTTTAACTGCATCTGCATACCAAGGTCTTGTTGTAGGATTAAAATCTGCTGGCAAACTAACCTCAGGATAGGTAATCATTTTTCTTGTTTCAGTTCCATAATATACAGTAAAAATTTCTTCATTACTTTCCTTTACATTTTGGAGCAAATACCTTGAAAATGACTCAAACTCTGGCTTTGCTTCAATCTCCTTCAAATCTACATTGTTAGATAGCATCACTATCTGCCTTGACATTGCTTCAAAATAGTTATCAAGTCCTCTGTTTACTTCTGTAAGAGTTTGTTCTGTAGTTATTTTGAATTTATTGTCAAGTACACTATAAGCTTGATTATATGAAACTAGTCCTAAAAGTAACATTGGAACTATACATATAGCTATTAAAGCAATAAAAATTTTTGTGCCAATTTTTCTAGTTATTGTTACTTTTATACTACTTTTTTCAACTTTCTTCTTACTTTTTTTCATTTTTGACACCTCCGTATATAATTCGATTAATTACAGTTTATCATCTTTGTCAAATATTGTGAATAAAAAATTTTCAGAAATATTTAATTGAAAGTAAATAAAAAATAGTACGCCGGAAGTTAGCGTACTATTTAGATGATAAATGGACAAAATATAGCCATGATAATGACACTTTTTGTAAAAATATAAATAAAACTTCTTCTACTTATCAACTTATAACTTTTTTGAAATATTACACTTTAAATTTTTGCACCATTCCATTTAATCTCTCTGCTAATTCAGATTGAATTTGAGTTGATTTAACAACTTCCTGAATAGACATAGTAGCATCCTCTATACTAGATAGTATCTCCTCAGAACTTGAAGCAGAACTCTGTGCCGTAGCTGCCACATTTTGAATAGCTTCACTTACTTCTTTTATAGAATATAACATAGTTTTAGTTGATAATGATATTTCCTGAGACATGTTCTTTACATATCTGGCATCTTCCTCATATCTAAAGCCTGCGTCTAGAAATAATTGATAATCTGTTCTTACATTCTCTCCAATATGTTTTAAAATTTCCTCTGAAGTACTTGAAAGATTTATAAAAGCTTCTTCTACTTCACCTATAAAACTTTGAATTTTCGAAACTGATATGGAGGAATTCTCCGCAAGCTTTTTAACTTCATCGGCAACTACAGCAAAACCTTTTCCATGCTCTCCTGCCCTAGCAGCCTCTATAGCGGCATTTAATGAAAGAAGATTAGTTTGATTTGCTATAGCAGCGATAACATCGGACATAGATCTAATTTCACTTACTATCTTTCCAGCTTCTATTGCCCTTAAAATATTATTATACTTTTCCTCATATACTTTTTCTGTTACAGTAATTGCCTCTTGACCCTTATCCCTTATCCCTAAAGCGCGGTTTTCTATTTCTATTGAAGAGCTTTCCCCCTCTTTAGCCCTAACAGCTAATCCACTTGCAGAAGAAGATATCTCTTCTGTTGATGCATTTACTTCTTCTACTGTTGCACTTAATTCTTCAGAGGAAGCAGATATTTCTATTGTACTTTGATTTATAAGTTCCATCTTAGAGGAAACTTCCTCAACTGTAGTTGAAATTTCTTTAGTGGAAGAAGTTATTTTACCAGTACTATGAATAATTTCATTCACTAATTCCCTTATATTTTCTATGGCCCTATTTAGTGCTTTTGACATATCACCAATTTCATCCTTTGTGTCTATATCAATATTTTTAGTTAAATCCCCCTGTGCTAACCTCTCTGCAAAAACCACAACCTTTTTTAAATTTTTACCTATCATGTTACCTATAACAGCACCTAGTAAGCTGGCTGTTACCAAACCTAAAATAGCTAAGCCAATCATTATACTAGAAGAGCTTTTATACACTTGTGAACTATTCGTTACTCGTTTCTCCGCTTGCTGTATATTGGATTCTACAATTTTCTGGATTGAATCCTGAATCTTACTTTGAGTGTCATAATACTCTTTAAATACTTCCTTTGCCTCAGCATAGTTATTTTCCTTAACAAGAATAAATAACTTGTCCTGTTTTTCTCTGTAGGTTGGAAGTAATTTTACAAACTCTCCATATGCCTTGCTCTCTTCAGCTTCTATTTCAAGTTCCGGCAAACTATTATATTCTTTCAACAACGCATCGTCAGCTTCTCTTAATTTTTTAACAGATTCCTCTAATCTCTGAATATCTTCTTTATTCTCTTGATTAGTAATTAGAAGCATGTCATAATTTATCTCCATTATATTCCGTCTAATAGCTGTTATTTGCTGCAAAGGTTTTAAATTATGTACTACGATTAAATCGCTGCTTGAATATATTTTTTTCATATTCACGACGCCAATAACCCCCATAACAGCAATAAATAATGCTCCTAAAATACAAGAAAATATTAGTTTGTGTGATATTTTCAAGTTTTTAAACCACCTCATAAAAATCTCCCCCATTCTTAGTTTTGTATTCTCTGAATGAATGTTCATTCGCATTATCTTAAAAAATTATTTTTTTAACCCATCCATAATAAAAGATATTAACTGTTCATTATTCTTCTTGCAATCATGTTCTTTTTTACCGAAAAGATATCCGTTAACAACTCCTTGGTAAAAAAATCATCTAATTTAAAATTATATCATAAATAAACGGCTAGTACTGAATCTATAGTAAAAGTAGTTCAGTATTAACCGTAAGTCCTTAGTATTTATATAAAAATTTTATTCACTTATTTTACGTGAAACCTCTGACAACAAATCTGCAAGTACTACTAGCAATAAATAACAAATTAAAAGCAATGTTATTTCTGTGTATCTAAAATAACTCATACTAAGCTTAAATTGCTGACCTAATCCGCCAGCACCTACAAACCCTACAACAATAGTAGTACGAAGTATTACTTCTCCACGATATAAAATATATGTAAGAAACTTAGGCATTACCGTTGGTATTACCCCGTAAATAAGTATTTGTGCGGAATTTGCCCCACAGGAGGCAAGGTTTCTGATAGGTCTTAAGTCTAAGTCTTCTACTACTTCTGCACAAAGCTTTCCTAGTATTCCAAAGTTATGCAGTGCTAATGCTATAGCTCCTGGAAGAATACCTGGTTTAAAGATAAAAACTATAATCATAGCCCAAACTAACTCCGGAACTGCTCTTGAAAAAATATATAAACCTCTCATTACTCCAAATAGAATCCAGCTATACCATTTCTTCGATAAGGTCAATGTACCATCGGCAGTATTTCTTGCAGCAGGAATTACTGTTAAAAGCATCCCTATTGTTGCAAAGCCAATAGCCATAATACTCATTTGAAGAGTTTCGTAAGTGAGCTTTAAGGCATTTGTCCAACTTTCACCACTGAAAAATGCAGGATTTTCTTCTCCAACACCTAGTAATCCATTTAAAAACTTCTTTCCATAATTAATATTACTTTCAGAGAATAATCCCCAAAAATCTGCATTATCTACCTTATATATAAATATCCAGGATCCAATGGTTATTATAAAAATAAGAAGAATGGAGAACTTGATAAAATCAAATTTTATATTTTTCTTAGGTATATCTATTTCATATTTCATATTACAAGCCTCCTTCTAAGCATGTTGCTCCAGAGGTCAATAAGAACTACAAGCGCTGTTAAAAAAAACATATATGTCCACATAACATTATAGTTTAAATCTTGCAATGCCAATTGAATTTGATAGCCTAATCCACCAAGTCCAATAAAGCTCATAATCGTTGATGAGCGAACGGCGCACTCCAGCCTGTACATGGTATAGCTTAGCATATCAATCTTAGCTATAGGAAAATATCCGTAGATCAAAACCTGTAACCTAGAAGCTCCTGCTGCCTTTAAGGCTTTTATAGGTTCTTTTGGAACATCATTTAACATATCCGCATAAATACGTCCAAGAGTTCCTCCATAGGGTATTGCCAAAGCAAAAATTGCAGCGTAAGGAGTTAATCCAATGGCAGCAACAAATAACCAAGCCCATACTAGCTCATGAATAGCCCTCATAAATCCAAGTACACCTCTGAATATAGTTTTAGAAACCCTACGATTAACTTCACTATATGCTAAAATACCAGAGGCTAGTATTCCAAAAACCATTGCAATGATAAATGCTAGTGTCATACCTGCTACAGCATAGGCAAGAGTCCTCCAAGCGGCAATCAATGCGGACTGTAAAGTTTCAGAGGATAAGTCTGGCTTAAACAATGATTCCACAACCTGAACTATAGTAACCTTTCCACCTGGATGTAAAAGCTCTGGTCCCCAATGGATTGAAAATAGACTCCATATAAAAATTAAAATGAGAATTAAAGTAAGTATGTTTTTTTTATGAAATTCTAAATAAGATTTAATGTTATGCATCCTTCCTCAGCTCCTTTAAATCATAGAGCATAGCTAAATCTCTCTCCGTCACCTTTTCTGTTGGAAGATCAAAGTAAACTTTTCCTTGCCTTAGTGCTATAACACGTGTGAAATACCTTTTAGCATACTCGACGCTGTGCACACTTGCCACAAGCGTCTGATTTTCTTCTCTTACAAGCTCTGTTAACATAGATAAAACATCCTCCGAACGAGCAGGATCTAAAGATGCAACTGGCTCATCCGCTAGTATAACTTCTGGTTTTTGCACTAACAGTCTAGCTAAAGCAACTCTTTGCTGCTCTCCACCAGATAAAGTAGAAGTCTTTTCATAGATTTTTTCTAATAACCCTACTCTTTTTAAAGCCTTAGCCGCTAGCTCTTTCTCCTGTGGGAAAAGCAACGATAAAAAGGATTTAAAAAATCCCCATTCAGACAGTCTGCCAGCCAAGACATTTTGAATTACTGGTAACTGACCTACTAAATCAAACTGTTGACGAATAATCCCAACCTTCTTAGCTAGCTGCTTACCAGTCTTATATTCAGCAGCTGAAATTCCATCAATAAGTAGTTTACCGCTATCTGGCTTAATAATATTAGCTAAAGCATTCAGTAGAGTTGTTTTTCCTGCTCCACTTGGACCTATTAGAGCAACTATCTCACCTTTTTTTATAGTAATAGAAAGAGGTGCTAGTGCTGTTTTATTACCATAGATTTTAGATACATCCTGTAATTCAAATATATTCTTCATAATGTCACCTTCTGTTCACATAGATAAATAGATACTTAATAATAAATTAAGTATCTATTTATCTATTAGTATATTAAATTATTCTACTATTTAACCATACCTAGTTTTTTAGCAACTTCTTCTATTGCTTTATAGTTGTCATTTTTAGTTTCAACAAACTTGTCTGTTTGGAAGAACTTTAAAGATTGTGCTTGATCTCCACCTTTATCAAGGCTCATGGAAAGTAATGCATCCTTAACCTTTTGTTTAGTTCCTTCTCCGTATACTTTATCTATATTTTCATCTTTATTAATTGTCCAGTGATAATCAAAATACTCTGGTGTTGTATAGAAAACTTTAACTTTATTTAAATCAACTTTATTCTCTTTAATAGTTTTTTCCCATACAGATATATTTAAAGCTCCTGTTTGAAAAGCTCCTGATTCTACAAGCTTAATTGTTTTATCATGGGAACCTGAGTAATTTGGTTTGCCGTTAAAATCTTTTTCAGGATCTATGCCTTCCTTTGTTAAGAAATAACGAGGCATTAAGCTTCCTGATGTTGAACTTTCACTACCAAAAGTAAAAGTCTTTCCCTTTAAATCTTCTAACTTAGAAACATTTAAATCCTTTTGAGCTATAAAAACTGATTGGAATTTAGCATCTCTTGGTCTTTGTGCAATAGCTTCAGCACCTGGCGCTACCGCTCTTGCCTGAACTCCTGTAAGACCACCAAACCAAACCAATTGAATTTCTCCTCTTTCAAAAGCAGTAACTAAGGCTGCATAATCATTGGATGGAACAAATTTAACCTTTAATCCTGTCTTCTCGCTAAGATATCTTGCTGTTGCCTCCATATTTGGATTTAGTTCAGAAGCACTTTGGTCTGGAATTGCTCCTATTTTGAATTCCTTTTGTTCCTTTGTAGTTTCTTTTTTAGCAGTATCACTAGTGTTTTTTTGTCCACAAGCTGTTAATGAAAACATCATAAGTCCTGCTAAGAAAACTCCCATAAATTTTTTCATAGTATACCTCCAATTTATCCTTAGTATGTTTTTTAAAATTAATATTAAATAAAAACGATAACGATTATCATTTTGTATTCATAGTTATTTTATATCATTCTGTGTACTTGGTAAAATAACATTTTGTAATAGTTTCAATCTTAACTATAATTTTTTCTTATACAAAATGATTTTATAAGTAAACTTAATAATATACTCCTATTTATTTTTGATTCTATCAACTATGATAAGGAACAAAGGGATAAGGATTGCATTAGTAAAGACATAAGGTATCCAAGTAGTAGTATCCCAATCCATTTCATAAACTACATCTGGATATATCACCTGAGAAAGAATAACTATAATTACTCCTAAAGGTAAAGTTAATGCCTTATAGTCTTTCAAACTTAAAATCTCACTAAAACCTATAACAGCTCCATAAAAATATAAAACTGTTTTATAAAATATAGCAATAATCCATACCATAGCTGTAATTGCCTCTACTCTCTCCAGCGCATTAGCTAATTGTATACTTCTAGCTAGTGCATAACTGGGATACACACTTCTGTTGGCCCATTCTGTCCCTAAAGCTAAAATAGTTACACTTGTTAACAAAACAAGTAAAACTCCTGCAACTATTATTCCTTTGTTAAAAGCCTTTTTCCCTTCTTTAATATTATTTATTGATACTGGAAAAATCATTAAAAAGGCTATAAAGGTTAAAGGTACAAAGGATTCAAAGAGTAATACTGCATGGAATACGTCTATTGACTTCGCTTCAAAAAAAGGTTTGAGATTTCTCAATTTCATGCTAGGCAGTGTAA
The DNA here is from genome assembly GCF_033659955.1 of Clostridium tanneri. NCBI lineage: Bacteria > Bacillati > Bacillota > Clostridia > Eubacteriales > Clostridiaceae > Clostridium > Clostridium tanneri. The sequence continues at coordinate 43,782 of NZ_JARUJP010000022.1, read as the reverse complement.
AAATGATTAAAGTTAAATAGCCTGCAATAGCCCAAGGATATAAAACTTCTGCTGACCTAGTAACTACCTCTATGCCTAGCCTGCACCCAAAAATAACTACTATCATAAACAAACCATTAACTATAATTTGAGGAGTCTCTTCCAAAATTGCCGTTGATATAAAATTTCCTACAATCCATAATACTGATGCACAATTAAGGATTAAAAATATAACAAAATATACAGAAATTATTTTTCCAACTCTTTTTCCCATAACTTTATGAGCATATCCTACTAAAGTCATGTTGCCAAGCTGAGTCGCTACCTTATTATAAAAAGCTACTATTAGTAGGGCAATTATAATACCAATTATAGCTGCAATCCAGGCATCCTGCTTAGCTTTCCCAATTAAAGCTCCTGGAACATTTAGCACCGATGTTCCAGTAAAGGTTAGAACTACGAAAACTTTGAACCCGTGTTCACTTATTTTTTCATTCTTTGCCATTACTTTTTCACCTTTCTTTTTTAGACTTAACGAAAGTAATTATACCTAGTAATAATGGCGTTACTATTTGAAGTGGTATATGTATATATTTAGGCACTAATTCTAATCCTATCTGGATATGTTCTGAGTAACTAGATGCCATTTTTAAAGAGCTAATTAGAATGGCAGCACAAACAGGAATTATTATTATCCTATAATTCTTAAACCTAAATATATCTTGTAGTCCTATTACCACAGCATAGGCAAAAACTGCAATTTTCACAAATCCATTAATAATTAATATCAGCACTACAATTGAGTCTAAACGAGTTACAAATTCTCCAATTTCTACTTTTTCTAAGGTCTCCAAAAGAGGAAAGTTAGACATACCAGCTCTTCTAGAACCGAGGACACTAATGTTAACTGCAGTAATGAAGCTTAACAGTAATCCGCTAAAAATTATGGAATAAGCTCCATATTTTATACCAGCATTTGGTTTATTTAAATTATAAAAAAACATTGTAAATACAATAGTTTCACCAAAGGGAAATGTTATGGTCAAAGGAAATGCTGTAGCAAAAATCGGCTTCCATCCATTTTCTAATATCGGTAAAAGATTCTTAATTTCAGGGTTAGCACCACTTATAACTAAAACTACAAGCAGCAGGGTAAGAAGGAAGATTACTATAAACAATATTTCAGTTGTTCTTGCTAAAACCTCAATTCCTAAATAACAGCTGTAACCGACAACTATTATAATAATAAGACTGACTGCAGCTAAAGGTGTTCCTTCTAAAATACTAGTTATAACAAGCTCAGTAAAATCTCTTAGTACTCTTGCGGAAATATAACCAAAATATAAAATATAAACAACTGCAACAAAACCTCCTAAGTACCTACCTAACAGTTTCTTGATAATACTGGTGAAAGGTAAATTGCAATTTTTAAAATAAATATAAAAATATAATATAAATAATGTCAATCCACCGATCATCCCCAAAAGGATAGCTATCCATGCATCCTGTTTTGCCTTCATTCCTAATCCTACAACTACTGCACTGCCTTGCTGGAATAATACCATCATGGCAAATAGCTGTCTTAAGCTAATTTTGTATTTTGTCATAGATAGCGCTCCTTTACCTTTTGTTTGTATAGAATATACTTAGGTCTTCTTACCTTTTATTTTACCAACTACCAAAATCAGTAATGGAATAACTAATCCATTTGTAAGTGCGTAAGCTACCCAGGTTGTAGTATTCCATTGAAGGGCATAGGCACTGTTTGGAAACCTAATTTCTGTAAGAATAATTACTATGATACCTAAAGGTATAGTTAAAGCCTTATAATCCTTTAAGTCTAGCAATTGGGCCAATGCTATCAATGCTCCATAGAAGTATAACACTGTATTGAAAAAAATTGAAATTACCCACACCATGGCTATTATTGCTTCTATTCTCTCAACAAATTCACCTATACTTATCATCTTCGCTAATGCGTAAGTAGAGTATAGGTTTCTAGAGGCCACATTAGCTCCCATTACCAGCACTGTTGCTAGTATTATAGTTTCAAATAATAATCCTGCAAGTATCATACCAGTGAAAAAGGATTTTTTCGCATTCTCTACATTGTTAACAAAGGCAGGAAAAATCATCAAAAAAGCCACAAATGTAAGTGAAATAAAACTTTGATAAAATAATGCTCCTCTAGCTATAGGTTTTATGCCCACTTCCAGTATAGGCATTAGATTTCTAACTTCTATTGAAGGAGATACAAGTATGGTTAGAATCACAATGCCACCTACCGCCCAGGGATATAGAACTTCTGCTGTTCTTGCCAATACTTCTATACCAAGCCTACTTGCAAAAATTACAACAGTCATAAAAAGTATATTTGTGGCTAACTGTGGTGTTTCAGTCATAATCTGTGTAGAAATAAAATCGCCTTCAATCCAAAGAAAGGCGGAAGTGTTAAGTATCAGAAACAAAACAAACCAAAAGGATATTAATGTGCCAAAAATCTTACCAAGTAGTTTTCTAGAATATTGAACTAGGGTCATTCCCTTAAACATCATTCCTAAAGCCGTGTAGAGTTTCATAAGTGCTAATCCAATTATTAACCCAATAATGCCAACAATCCAAACCTCTTGTTTTGCCTCCATCATTAAGGCCCCTGGTGCATTTATTACAGCTGTGCCTATAAAATTTAATATTACTAAGACCTTAATTTGGTGTTCACTAATACTTCCACTTTCTAGCATTATATTTCCTCGTTTCTAAATTTAAAATACTGATTTCTATTTAAATATATTGCTTACAATTTTAATTATAGGATTGTATATAATTGTTAATAAATCAAAAGGATTAGGTATATTCATGTTTAAACCTTTTGCTATACTTAAGGACATTGAAATAAAAAGCAGTACAAAAAAAACCTTTAATTCTTTCTTTAGTCCTTTTTTTATCAGTGCTGGAACCTCTATCAATATGATAACTACAGTTAGTAGCAGTATAAGTAAAACTATTTTCATATTCCTTACTCCTTAATTTCCCCGGGAATAGGTTTTGTTGTAGTTCCAATTTGTTTAATAGTTACTGTTGTATTTATATCTACAGGTAAATCTTTAAATCCATTATTCCAATTTTTCTCGATTTTTTTCCATTCCTTAGGGTTGCTTCTACGAATAGCTTCTCCGAAACCAAATATATCACTCTGGAACTCTTTTTGCGCTCTCTCTATAACCTCCTTCATGTTTTTTTCCATATTCTTTTCTGTTTCAGCTTCTAGCTTTCTTATATTTTCTGCCTTTGTTACATCTACAGTACTTTGTACATCTCCCACGTTTCCCGATGCTTTAAAATCTATATATATCTTGGGTTTACCATTTTCAACCTTTCCTTTTACTGATGACTTTGAATTCTTAATTTCAATGCCTACATTACCACCTTCAGGACTATTAACGGTAACAACTGTGCTTTTAATCTTCCCCATTATCTGGTTATAACCTATGCCCTCTTTTTCACTTAACCATCCAATTAATTTATCTTTTTTAAATACCCCTATATTGTCTATGGCCAAAATCGCAGGGGGTTGAGAGTTTTTTATATTCTCATTTGTGCTGCCAATTTCTAAGTTTCCCTTTACTAATACCCCATTCATCACCGCGTCTCTTCCCTTACTACTAATACTATCTATTAATTCATCTAACTTGACAACACTAGTTGCTGCCCAAGACTGTTCTGAGCTTCTAAGAGATAAGTATATTTTATTAGCTGCAATCTTTTCAACAACGGATAATATGCTTAAAACATCTTCAGCTCTAGAATTTTTTGCCGTCAACATATATACATTGGACCTCATTTCATGATCCCTTGACAAAAAATCTAGCAGATCTTTAATGCCTTCTCTAGATACTTGTTCTCCAAATATAATTACTCTAACATGGGAAACATAGATTCTTCTGGAAGTAGACAAAGTCATTCTTCTTAAAGCTTCAAATATGCTTTTTCCCTCTGCTTTATACACAACTGACGCCGCCCGTTGACCTGAAGATTTTTGACCAGCAATTTCTGATGGATTCATAAGTTGAACGCTAACGGTGTATTTGTCACCACTTTTATCAATACCAATAGCTGTCGCAATAGAGAGTTCATTCAGCTCTCTTTTGCTCCAGCATCCCGTAAGTAGACTTGCCATTGATATAAAAATCAATATTATAGCTATCCTTCTCTTCATAACCATTCCCCTTTATTCAATAGGCTTCTCCTACCTTTATGGTTTACTATTCTACTGTTCGTCGCCTTTATCCTGTGTTTCCTTTTGTAGACTTGCACCTTCACGGACAACATCATCTTTATTAATTAGATTAGGACGTGTAACCATATTTCTCCTATTAACACGGATTACTGAATCTTCCTGATCCTCTAAATTGAAAGGCCCCATAGGATACAAATAGGGAATTCCAAAGGAACGGAGACTACAAAGGTGAAGTACCATAGTAATTAACCCTAAGGCCATTCCAAATAACCCAAAGGTGGCAGCTAAAAGCAAAAATGCAAAACGGAGCATTCTTATAGACATTGCCATATTAAAAGATGGAGATACAAAACTGCATATAGCAGTAAAAGATACTATAATTACCATTATAGGTGATACAATTCCTGCTTCCACCGCTGCCTGCCCTAACACTAGTGCCCCTACAATAGATATAGCTGATCCGATAGCTCTTGGCATTCTAATACCTGCTTCTCTAAGAACTTCGAAGGTAACCTCCATAAGCAGCGCCTCTACAGCGGCAGGAAAAGGTACTCCTTCACGTTGGGATGCAAGGCTGGTAAGCAGTGTTGTTGGTATCATCTCCGGGTGAAAGGTAGTTATTGCCACATAGGTAGCTGGAACAAGTAGTGCTAGCATAAAGCAAATAAATCTAAGGATCCGTATAAGAGTACTTATATCAGCTCTATTGTAATAGTCCTCGCTAGCCTGAAAAAATTGAACAAATAGTACAGGTATCATCAAAACAAAAGGAGTTCCGTCTACTATTATTGCTATTCTCCCCTCTAGTAATCCTGCAGCCACTACGTCTGGCCGCTCAGTGTTATATACAGTAGGAAAAATAGTAAAGCCTTCATCCTGAATAAGCTCTTCTATATATCCACTTTCTAATATTCCGTCTATATCGATTTTATCTAATCGTGTATATAGCTCCTGAATGATTTTATCATTTGCTATACCTTTTATATAAGCAACAGCTACATCTGTTTTTGTTCTCCTTCCAATCTGCTTTGTTTCTATCCAAAGATTAGGATCTCTAATTCTCCTTCGAATAAGTGCTGTATTAGTTCTTAAAGTTTCTGTAAACCCATCCTTTGGACCTCTGACTACAGTCTGAGAACTTGGTTCTTGTACCCCACGATCTACCCATTTTTTTGAAGTTATAGAAAGACATTGGTTAAATCCGTCTATTAAAATAATAGTTTCTCCAGAAAGCAGATCTGTAAAGAGATTATCTATTTTTTCTATTACCTTTATACTAGCTACAGGAAGGTCTACTCCTTTTAGAGCATCAAAACAGTTCTGCTGATTTAGACTGTTTCCTTTTAGTCCCTCTGCTATATTTTCTAGCACATAATCTACTATATACTCTTTATCTACCAAACCTTCTGTATAGAGCACTGCTATCCTTACACTATTATCTGCTCCACCGGTTAGTTCTCTTATAACTATATCTGAACTGCTTCCTGTCTTCTTATTAATACTATTGATATTCTCCTGTATATTACAACTTAACGGGTCCGCTTGAAAAACTGTATCTGATTGAATACTGTTAGATGTCGACGAACTTTTACTCTTATTTATAAAATGTTTAATGATATTCATAGGCAAAACCCCTATTTACTTTTTTATAGTTTTTTCTAATACTAGAAGTTTTATTCAACTGGAATTTTGTTAAAAGTTGTAACCTTTTTTTACCTTCAGAATAGTATAATAGTGTAGTTAATTTTATGGAGGTACTTATGTATTATAGAAATGACAATATGGATTTTGATCAAAACTTTAATGAGGCAGTAGACGATCCTCGTAAGAAAAAACATCAAAATAAGTGCGGCTGCACAGATCATACTACTGATCATCATCATCATACTACCGACCATCACCACCACACTACTGATACTACTACTGATAAAACTACTGACGGATTTGAAATGATGCCATTTGAAATGCAGCCAATGCATTATTCGCCATGTATGCAATGTCCTATGATGCATGGACAGCAGATGATGCATTGTCCTATGATGCATGAACATGAAAATATGCATTGCCCTATGATGCACGGACAACAGATGATGCACTGCCCTATGATGCATGATCAGCAAATACAACCTGCTGCTATGATGCCTTGTAATATGACCCGTGAAGATTTTGATGATGTTTATGAACATGATGATGACGATATGGATAGACAGCATCATCACCATCGACCACGCCGCCGTCGCCGTCGTCCTCCTTACTATCCTCCTTACCCTTATTATCCTCAATATCCTTATTTCCCTTATAGACCAAGACCTTGGTGGATGCGTTAATAATATTTTATAACACAAAAGTAGAGCGGTAAGCTAAATTACCGCTCTATCTTTGTATTGTAAAGCACCTTAGTTATATAAAAGAATATAATATTAATGTAACCATAATTAAGGAGTGTTTAAGTTGCCAATTTACCTAGATAACGCATCTACCTCTTATCCAAAACCTAATGTAGTTATAGACACAATGGCTAGTTATATGAAAAAGATAGGCGCCACCGCTGGTAGGGGAGCTTATAAAAATGCAAAAGAAACAGATAATCTTCTCTTTAATTGTCGTAAAATAATATGCAAACTATTTAACGGTAGTGACCCCAACAAGGTAATATTTACATCTAATATTACAGAATCTTTAAATCTAGTAATCAATGGTCTCTTAAAATCAGGGGATCATGTTATAGTCAGTAGTCTAGAACACAACGCCGTAAGAAGACCTTTAAAGACTTTAGAAAGAGATAAAAAAATTCAAATTTCCATAACTCCTTGTACTACTACTGGAATTACTGTTCCTGCCGACGTAGAGAAATTAATAAGACCAAATACCAAGCTTATAGTATTTACTCATGCCTCCAATGTAATAGGTACAATCCAGCCTATAAGAGAAATTGGCAAAATAGCAAAAAATCATAAAATTCCACTGCTTGTAGATTCGGCTCAAACTGCAGGCGCATATCCCATAGATGTTGTAAAGGACAACATAGACTACCTAGCTTTTACTGGTCATAAAAGTCTTTTAGGCCCTACTGGTACAGGAGGTCTCCTAATAAATTGTGATACTCACATGTCACCGCTAAAATCTGGAGGTACCGGTGGTGATTCTAAAAATCCATATCAACCAGAGGGTTTCCCAACTAAATATGAAACAGGCACGCCAAATACAGCTGGTATTGTAGGACTTGGTGAATCCTTAAACTATCTTTCTTCCATCGGAATAGATAAAATTAGAAAAAAAGAGGAAGAACTAGTAGACTATGCTCTTAAAAGACTACTAGAAGTAGAGGGTATAAAGATTTATGGTCCTAGGGATACAAAGAAAATAGTTGGAGTTATATCTTTTAACTTAAGTAACCTGTCTGTAGAAGAAATAGCTCGTGAACTTGATAGTAAATATGATATTGCAGTAAGGGCTGGTCTTCACTGTGCACCAACAGCCCACACTGTTATAGATACTTTAGATAGAGGGACAGTTAGAATTGGTATAGGATACTTTAATAAAAAGAAAGACATAGATATACTCGTAAAAGCTTTAAAAAGTATATCTATTGAAGCATCTAAAGGTAAAATATCTTAAGATAATATTGAGCAGTAAAAAGGGCCCCAAAAGGGAGCCCTTTTTACTGCTCAATATTTCCGTTAGTTACTTATAAATCTCAACGGGAGTCTTCACAGGAGTATACTGTTTAAGTAAATTTATATCTTCATTTGTCATTGCAATACAACCATAGGTCCAATCATATTTATTTCCTCCACCATGAATTCCTACTGCCCCGCCCAGTGGAGTATTCCATGGTGGCTGCTGTTTTAACTCTATAGAATCTTTTATTTTATTATATGTAGCTTTATCTATAAGACCTTTATCAAGACCTTTTTGTGCATCCTTAGTGTTTGGATAGCTTAGTCCCATAAAATAGGTGTACTTTGTTGCTCCATTTCTAGAGCATATGTAATAGGTTCCTATTGGTGTTCTATTATCCCCCTCTTTCTCCTTATCATCCCAAGGAGATCTTCCAAGACCTATTTTAAATCTTCCTATGAGCTTTCCGTCTCCATAAAGTTCTAGCAATCTCTTTTCCTTATAAACTTTTACTAAGGTCTTGCTTGGTGTAGCCTCCGGTTTACTAAAGTAAAGTTCAAGTTCTTGAACTTTACTTTGGTTACCATTGTATGTTTCCGTAAATTCTTTGTCCTTACTAATATTTACTTGTTTATATGATTCAATATTTTTATTTTTTACATGCCTTTTTATAGATAATCCTGTAATAAGAGAAATTAAGACTATTCCAAACACAAAAAATAATACAGGAGAAAGATTCTTCTTTCTTTTCAAGATTATCACTCCTCTATACACATTTATATAGAAATTTTAACACAAATTACAAAAATGAGCCATTAAAAATTTAATTATTTTTAACAACTCATTAAACATTCTATATAACCAGCTGGCATTGCTCATTATCTATTAATTTTTCAAATTCCTTTGCGTTAACAGGTCTGCTGAAAAAGTATCCTTGTATTTCATCGCAATTGAAACTTCTTAAGATGTTTATTTGGTCTATATTCTCAACACCCTCTGCAACAACTCTTATTCCTATTCCATGGGCTAAGTTTATTAAGGAAGAAGCAATAAGATTTTCTGTAGCTCCTGGTTGAAGTCCATCAATAAATGATTTATCTATTTTTATAGCATTAATAGGAAGCTTTCTCAAATAGTTTAGTGATGAATATCCGGTTCCAAAATCATCTAGAGATATATGTATTCCCATAGATTTTAGTTCAGATAATACATCAATAGCTCTATCAAAGTTTTCCATGACAACACTTTCTGTAATTTCTATCTCAAGCCATTTGGCTTCTAAACCTGTCTCCTGCAATACTTGTTTAATTCCCTCTACTATATCATTCCTCTGAAGTTGCTTTACAGATAAATTTACCGCTAATCTCAAGGGCTCTTTGCCAGATTCCTGCCAAGCCTTACTCTGCATGCAAGCGCTTCTAAGAACATACTCACCAATAGGTACTATTAGACCAGTTTCTTCTGCAACAGGAATAAATCTCCCTGGAGAAACTAATCCTTCCTTAGGATTTTGCCATCTTACTAAAGCCTCAACTCCTACGATAGTACCCTCTTTAGCAGAGACCTTTGGTTGATAAAACACAGTAAATTCTCTATTAATAAGTGCATTACTCAACTCGCTTTTCATTTTTATCTTTTCTACTACTTCAGAGTTCATATGCCCATTAAAGAACTCAAATTTATTTCTTCCAGTATTTTTAGCATAGTACATAGCAGTATCTGCATTTTTTAGCAGTTCTTCTAGATCTCTTCCATCACAAGGACTGATAGCAATTCCCATACTAGCTGTAACATAGAGAATCTCATGACCTTTTATATTAAAGGGCCTTTTAAATATATCTAGTATTAATTCTGCAATTTCAGTAATTTCTTTTGCTTCCTCACAGGAGGAAATTAAGAATATAAATTCATCTCCACCTAGATGACATACCTCATCTCCTTCCTTTAAACAACTTTTAAACAGTTCAGCAGCCTTACTTAAAAATCCATCTCCAACATCATGACCATAACTGTCATTTACTGTCTTAAAGTTATCCATATCTAGAAAGAATAAGGCAAAATTTTTATTATTAACTGCTAAATCTTCCACATGATTGTATAGTTTTTTCATAACATAGGTTCTATTAGGTAAACCTGTAATTTCACTGTAATAAGCCATATTACTAATTATTTCCTCAGCTTTTTTTCTTTCAGTTATGTCTGTAAGCGAACCTGCCATATGCGACACATATCCTTTTTTGCTCTTTATAGCTTTGCCTCTACATAAAACATATTTGTATTCACCAAAAGGAGTGCACACAGGAAATTCAAAACTATAAAAAGATGTATTTTCTTCAAAGTTTTCTGTAATTTTGCTCATAATATATTCTCTATCGTATCCAAATACCATTGTAAGCCAGTAATCCAAGTTATAGTTATTCCCTTTAGATTGAAGTCCCATAATTTCTTTGCATCTATCTGATACAAAAATTTTATTATTTACAAAGTCTGCATCCCAAATACCATCATTTGCCCCATCTATAGCCAGCCTATACCTCTCTTCACTAAGCATTAGTTTTTCATGCATATTCTGCAGCTCACTCATCTGCTCTCTTAATTCCTCTTCTTTAGCAGTAAGCTCTTCTATGAGTTCTAAAGTATTTTCCGCTGCCTTATTTAATTTTTTTGATAACACACCAAACTCATCTTTAGTGTCTATATCAATAACTCCATTTAAATTACCTTCAGCTAATTCTTCAGCAAACTTTAATTCCTTTTCCAACTGTGTGGACATATACTTGGAAATATAAATCCCTAGGAATACTGCTGTAAATAATTCAGCAACCATTAAAAGCTTAATTGCTAATGATACTCTATTATATACCTCATCACTTCTTATGTTGCTCTGCATTGCATTATTCATATTAATACTTATAAGTGTGTCTAGTGACTTAAACATACTTTCTTTAATTTTCGAAGCTTTTTGAACTTCTACTTTAGCTTCTTCAAAATTTCCTTTTTGAATAAGTTTAATTATTTCATTTCTTTCTGCTATATAACTTTCATACTCCTGTTTGAAATTAGAATAGATATCCTTCTCGTGATTAGTGGATTTAGTTCTTTCATATTTACTCATAAGAGCTTTATTTACTCTATCTAAGTATTCTATTCGATTTAAAGTCCTATATATGTTATCTTCATCAAAGTTTGTGTTTATAATAGTTAGTATACTTGAACGAATATCTAAAATATTTTCGTTTAATACATCTAAATCATGTATTGAAACGAGATTATTTGCATAAACACTTTCCGAATTATATTTTATTCTCTGCATACTGCTTATAGATATAATATCAACAGCTGCTATAAATAAGGATACAAGTAAGAATGCACTTAAAAGCTTCTGCCTTATCTTCATATTTTTTATCCACTTCATAATCTTACCTCTTGCCTATAAATTTTTACTGTATATAAAAAATCAAGCATTATTTAACATAATTGTACTAAACATACACCTAGTAATTTAAATTTTACTCTAATACAGAGCTATTTTCAATTGGTAAGGACTATTTAGTACTGAGATAATTCAAAATATTAGTGCAAGTATGAAAATAAGACAAAGTCTGTTAACTTTGCCTTATCATATTCCTATTAACGTCTTAACCCATACTAGGACACTTTCATTTTTTTCTCCAAGTAATGTATATTGACTATAGATCTTATTATGTTCTTCTATTTTCTTGTTATATTCCTCCATATCTTTTTTATACTGAGTTAACTTGGTGTTGTAGGTTATTATGCTGCTATTCCAACTTTTAGAGTTGTTACTGTCCTTCATGCTATCTATCTGTTTTTTTAATTCCTCAAGTTCCTTAGTTTCTTTAGCTATTTTATCTCCCATAGTCTTAATATCATTATTATACTTTTCTAATTGCAATCCTATTTCTTTTTCTATAGGTGACCCTTCATTAGATTGTGATGTCCTTATGTCTATTAGTCCTGCTACAGATACGACTGAAAGTATAATCATGAACATAAGAATGTCCAATATAAATGATTTTAGTTTTTCCATAATATCATCCCCAAATAGTTTATTATGTTTACATTACTTTTAACATATAAATAGTAAACACACTTTACCATATGATGAGTTATGGAATAATATTACTTAAATTAAAAATATTTTTGAATAATAATTAGCATATATTAAGCTCTAAAAAAAGGCTTTTCTCAGTTAAGCTGAGAAAAGCCTTTTTGTAGTAATTAGCTATCTATTCTACTATTAATTATAACTAATGGTTAATTATGAATCGGCACAGCCATATACTTTTCACATTTTCTAGTAAAATACTCTATATTTTCATGTATTTCTTTCACTTTTTCTGGAGTTATATTACCTCTGCCAAGTCTATCACATAAAGAAAATAATCCTATCTCTTTAATACTAACTTCTTTTATCATAGCATTAACATCTGCAAAAGGTAAATTTTTAACTACAAATAAAGTGTGCATATGCCACCTTACTATAGAAGATACCTTTTTTATAAAATCTTCGCTGCAATTAAACTCTCTTAAAAATTCTATAGAAAGTTTTTTACCTACCCTATCATGATCATAGGAAGTTATTCTTCCCTTTCTCATTTTTGTGGTTGGTGCCTTTCCAATATCATGAAGAAGAGCTGCCCACATAAAGGCTTTTGGATCTTCACTTTTGTTCTTTCTCTTTGCAGCTTCATTAATCACAAGCATAGTATGATTCCATACACTTCCTTCTGGATGATATACTGGTGATTGGGGAGTTTTAATTAAATCTCCTAACATAGTAAGGGGGTAAGTATTTTCAAATACTCCACTTTTTATTAATTCATTAAAATATCTTGAAGGCTCTTCATCTGACATCAAATGTTTATCAAAGTCTTTAAATATTTCCTGTAAATCTTCCATCTAGTTCTCACCTTCTTTTAAGAATTAGTGATATTATTTTCTCCAAAAATCATTTATATTATTTTGTATATCTCTAGCACTTCTGACAACTGTATTAGGATGCCATTCTTTTGGAAAAAGATTCTTATATGTTCTATTTCCGAACCTTTCATCTATTAATAAAATAACACCTTTATCTCTTTCTGTCCTAATTACTCTTCCTGCAGCCTGTAATACTTTATTCATGCCAGGATACATATAAGAATATTCGTAGCCAGAACTATTCTTTTTGTTAAAGTAATCCATTATTATATCTCTCTCCAAAGAAAGCTGAGGTAGTCCTACTCCAACAATAACAGCACCAATTAGCCTGTTTTCTTTTAAATCTATGCCTTCTGAAAATACTCCTCCCAATACGGCAAAGGCTACCAGCGTTTCTCCATTACCTTCCTGGAAATTTCCTAAAAAAATCTCTCGTTCTTCTTCTACCATATTGTTTTTTTGTATTATAGTGCCATATCCAGGATATTTCTCACTAAAATCCTCATAAACCCTTTCCATGTAGCTATAGGATGGAAAAAACACTAAATAATTTCCTACTTTATTGTCAATGGCAGCCTTTATATACTCTGATACTGTAGAATAAGTGTTTTCTCTATGCTTATATTTTGTAGAAACTCTATCTGCAATTAACAGTTTTCTATTTTCTACAGAAAAAGGTGATAACAATCTAACTGAATAATCATCTTTAGTTCCACCTAATATCTCTTTAAAATAATTCATAGGTGATAGTGTAGCTGAAAACAGAATAATAGCCTTTGCTCTTTTCATAGCCTCCCTTAGAAGATGAGAAGGGTCTAGGCAAAATATTTTCATTTTTACATCACTATTGATTTTTTGCAAGTAATTAACAAAGTGTTCATCATATAATTCTGCTATTCTAGTATATGTAAGCACGTTAAAATATAATTCTAACAGTTCCTCTTGGTTTTCTGTCTTTTCATTACTAGTAAGAAATTCTTCAGCTTCAGAGGAAAACCTTCTTAAAAGGGGATATATTTCTTCAAATTCTTTTTTTTGTATATACACATTCTTATCTGCCATCTTTAACTCTGTATTTATATCACTATATCCATCTATGGAGTCTTTTTCCAAAGCCTCCCCTTCGCATAGCTTTCTAAACCCTAACATACAAGAATTTATTTTTTCAAGAGCTCTAGCAATCTTAGGCGCTACTTTCTTCATAACCTTTTTCAACTCTAAAAAGGAACTCTTATTAAGTTCTGCTGAAAACATTTCTCTAGCTCTATCTACTAAATTATGTGCTTCATCAATCAAAAATACATAATCCTCTTCTCCGCTATCAAAAAACCTTCTCAAGTAAACTCTTGGATCAAAGGCATAATTGTAATCGCAAATAACACAATCAGCTAATAGTGCTAAATCTAGTGAAAATTCAAAGGGGCAAATTTTATATTTATCTGAATACTTTACTATCACTTCTCTACTCATAATGTTTTCTTTAGTCAAAATTTCCTTAATAGCTTCATTTACCCTATCGAAATGTCCTTTTGCATATTGGCAGTCTTCAGGATTACAAGAAGACTTTTCTTGAAAACATATTTTATCCTTAGCTGTCAGCGTTATTGTTTTTAGTTGTAACCCTGCAACACCCATTTTTAACACCGTTTCTTCTACAACAGTTCTCGTTATTGTTTTAGCTGTTAAATAGAATACTTTTATAATTAACCCTTCTCCCATTGCCTTTACAGAAGGAAACAGTGTGGATATAGTTTTTCCTATTCCTGTAGGTGCTTGTGCAAAAAGTTTCTTTCCTTCCTTTATAGTCCCATACACTGCAACAGCTAGTTCTCTTTGACCCTTTCTATAAGCTTCAAAGGGAAAGGACATATTCTTTATTGAAATATTCCTCTTTACCATCCAATCTCTAGTGAAGTTAGCCCAAAAGTAATAACTATCTAATAAAAAAAATAAAAATTGCTGTAGTTCCTCTATATCAAAGCCTTTTACCAGCCTTTTAGTCGTATTACTATTTAAATTATAATATGATATTTGTACATTGATATGTGATAGGTTATTTTGAACACCATAGATATAGGCATAACATTTAGCCTGAGCCCAGTGAAGAGGATTATAATTTTCGTCTATAAACTCTAGTGGTCTTGTTACACTTTTTATTTCATCTATAGTTACCTCCTCATCTTTTACTATTATTCCATCTGCACGGCCTTCAATTACAAAGGAGAAATCTTTATATTCAAAGGTATGCTTTAAACTCACCTCTGCATTGTATTCAATTCTTATATTTTTAGTTTGATCAATCTCCTCTAACTGTACCTGTCTTTCCTCAGAGTATTTATCTTTATATTCTTTTTGAAGCTTTTGATGAGCCTTAGTACCTTCTTGTGCTCTACTAAATCCCGTAAATCTACTATCTAAATCTCCACTTCTTAAAATAAATTCTACTAAATTTCTTACGGATATCCTAATTATATTACTTTCCATAAAATCACCTATTTACATTCTAAAGAATGTTCTTATATTTTACAATTAGATTTTTATGTTAAACTCACAAATAACTATAGGGTTCCACTCTTAAAGCTTAGAACCCTATAGTTATTGAATTATACTTATCTTCTATATTATCTTGTTATCTAGTTCATTTGATTCATTAACCTGTTTTTTTTTCCCAAATCTCTCTTTTAATACTCCTATTACTGCTGGAAGTAACGAAATGAAAATTATAGCAAAGATAACCACAGTGAAGTTTTTCTTCACAATAGGAATATTTCCAAAGAAATATCCACCAAATACAAATAAAGCAACCCATAATACTCCACCAGCTATATTATAAGACATAAACTTAACAAAATTCATTTTTCCAATTCCCGCTACAAAGGGCGCAAAAGTACGTATTATAGGCATAAATCTTGTTACTATTATAGTTATTCCTCCATGCTTATCGTAAAAAGCCTGAGTCTTATCTAAATATTCTTTATTAAGAAACTTAACATTTTCCTTACTAAATACTTTAGGTCCAATAGCTCTTCCTACATAGTAATTTACTGTATTTCCAAGAATAGCTCCGATGACTAAAAGTGAAAATAGCAAGTAAACATTTAGTGAGCCAAGAGCTGCGAAAGCTCCTGCTGCGAAGAGCAAAGAATCTCCTGGAAGAAAAGGAAGTACTACCAATCCAGTCTCACAGAATACAATTAAGAATAAAATTAAATATGTTCCTGTTCCGTAGTTTTGTATTACTATGTTTAAATACTTATCAAGATGAATAATAACATCTATAAAACTCTTTAGTAAATCCATTTACACTTCTCCTTTTATACATTATTTAATTATTATATTTACGGATATAGTATATACTACTTTCTCCTCAAATTCAATGAAGAGAGTATTAACAGGTTATAAACCACAAAAGTAGTAACTATTACTTTTTAATAATTATTACTTTTATTTCAATCCAAAATCTGTTATAATTCACTTATGATAGATATAACTCTTGCAACTAACTTAGTTCTAACATAATTATAAAGTCCTTATAATAAGTTGTGATAATATTTGGGCCTCTTTATAGCATAAATATATACTATCGATAAATAATATTAGATTTTAATCCTGAAAGGAGTAAATATATGAATATGAAAAAACTTAGTGTAAAATTAGTAATTTCAATCGTTTCTTTGATTCTAATTACATTAATAGCTATTGCAGTACCTAGTTACTTTACCATTGTTGGTGAATCAAATAAAACTCTAAGAATTCAAATGGAAGAAAGGGTTATGTGCGCCTGGGATGTTGCAGATGGACTAAATTTTAACTCTAAAACAGAAGAAGAAGCTAAAATTGCTTTTTCTAAATACATAATCTCTCGTCAAGTTGGAAATAATGGATACGGATACACCTTTGACTCTAAGGGAAAATTTATCTTTCATCCTGATACAAAACTTATAGGCACTGATGGAAACCAATATGATTTCATAAAAGAAATGATCAAAAATAACAGTGAATTTTCAAATCAAAAGTATGGACATGCAATGGTTAAAGAACTTAAATACGATTGGCAAGGGAAGAAGAAATTTGCTTACTATACTTACTATGAGAAATGGGACATGTATGTTGTATTAAGTGGAGATATTAAAGATTTTACAGGAACACAAAACAAAGCATTACTTGTTGTATTTGGAGTTGGGTTTATTATATTGATTTTAACTTCTATAATAACCTTCTTTATGTCTAAAAAGATATCAAACCCTATAGAAAGAATTGCTGAAGCTATGAATGAAGTTAAGTCTGGAAATTTAAAAATTCAACCTATTAAGTTAAATAGACAAGATGAACTAAAGGAGCTTTCAGATAACTTTAACTCTATGGTTTTAAATATATCAGGAATGATTAAAGGAATTCAAGCTAACTCTAGTATACTTCACGAGCAAGCAGAAAGCTTATCCGCTATATCAGAAGAGTTAAGTTCTTCATCTCAGGAAGTTGCAAACGCTATACAAGAAGTTGCTCAAGGGGCTTCCGAACAGGCTGAGCAGCTAGGGGCAGTAAATGATAGAACCGCTAATTTCGGTGATGAAGTAAATAATATTAGCAGAAAAATAGATGACGTTGATGACAGTGCTCTAAGAATAGATTCAATGGCAAAGGACAGCAGTACTGAACTTCAAGCAATGTCAAACTCAATAAAAGAATTAAATAATGCTTTTTCAGGACTAATTAGTGAGATATTAGGGTTTGAGAAAGATATGAAAAAGATTAATGAAATTACTACTGTTATTAACAATATAGCAGATCAAACAAATTTACTAGCTTTAAATGCTGCCATAGAAGCAGCTAGAGCTGGAGAGGCTGGAAGGGGTTTCTCTGTAGTTGCAGATGAAATTAGAAAACTAGCTGAACAGTCTAAAGAGTCTTCTCTTGACATAAATAAACTTCTAAATGATATAACAGGAAGGTCTAGTGTAGTTACTGATTCCACTAAGCAGGTTAAAGATGTACTATTTAATCAAGTAGAAGGAATTAAGGATTCAATAAATTCTTTCAAGGAGATTGTAGCAGCCATCCAGGTAATACTTCCTCAAATGAATGCTATAAAAGATTCAGCTATGACTATTAATGTAGAAAAAGACCAGATAGTAGAAAAGATAGAAATTGTATCTTCTGTATCTGAGGAGACTTCTGCTGCTGCAGAACAAATCTCTGCCTCTAGTGAGGAAATGAGTGCAAGTTCGGAAGAGGTATCAAATTCCGCACAGAAGCTAAATGAAGTAGCACAGAAGATCACATCCCAACTTAATAGATTTAAAATATAAAAAAAGGGAAAGCTTGTCTTCTTAATCAAGCTTTCCCTTTACTTAAATAACAACAAACAAAATTAAGTTTAAAAAGGAGATATTTTTATTATAATATATGTTTTATCTCTTTCAAACCGGAAATTGCAACCATTAGAGTTTAGATGCCTATGAATTAAATTTTAACTCTAAGGGCATATTAACTTTAGAGCAATATCATATAATTACAAATAAATATAGATAATAGAGCAGGAATAAAACTACATCTCCTTATCTTGCTCTGTTACCTAAAATTTCAAACTTTTAAATTATAAACTTATCTACTTGTTTCTCTAAATCCATAGCTATATTGCTTAACTCATTGGTAGATTTAAAAAGAAGTTCCATACTTGCAGATTGTTCCTGAACAGATGCTGAGATTTCTTCAATAGTTGCTGCAGTCTCCTGAGAAATTGCAGATATGCTATCCACAGAATTAACTACTTCGTTCTTATTTTCACCTATGCTGTTAATATTCTCTATAAGCATGTCAACTTGCTTTATAACATTAGAAACTGATTTATCAATAGCTGAAAAAGCTTTTTTTGTATTTTTAGAAACTTCATTTGTTTTATCAATGACAGTTTTCGCTTCACCAACTTGTTGTTTAGTATCCTCAATGTTTGACTTAAAATCTCTGACAATGTTCTCAATTTCCTTTGTGGACGTAGCCGTTTCGCTAGCTAGTTTTCTAATTTCATCTGCTACTACCGCAAAACCCTTACCCTGTTCTCCAGCTCTGGCAGCCTCAATAGCTGCATTTAAAGATAATAAATTAATCTGATCTGTAATAGATTTAATAGTATCTGTAATTTTACCTATCAATTCAGACTTATTATTTAGTTCACTAACCTGGTAAGTTACCTTCTCTATAACTTGAACATTTTCCTTAACTGCAGTCTCTAACTTATTTACATATTCTATACCTTCTGCGTTAACTTTGCTGGTTTTATCCATATTAGTTCTGATTAGGTTTGAGTTTGTTACAGAATTATTTATCTGCTTAGCTAAATAGTCTAACTTTTCTACTCCAACTTCTACGTTTTTAACAAGGTCAGTAGATCCTTGTGCAATTTCAGATGTGGCCTTTGCAGCTGCATCGATAGAATTAGCATTTTCTTTAGATATAATTGATAGCTCTTCAGCGCTAGTGGCAGTATTTCTTGAGCCACCTTTAATACTTCCTACCATAGTTTGTAAGGATTCTCTCATTGCTCCCAGTGCATGAGCCATAATTCCTATCTCATCTTTATTTGTTGCTAACTTCTCATAACTGCTATCATAAGTTAGATCTAGTTTGGAAATCTTATTCAATAATCTTATCGCCTCCATAAGAGGTTTTGAGATTCTATTAGCAATAAGTATTGCAACTATTACAGCTATAATCATACCTGCTGCTACTATAACAGGTATCAGCAATTCTAACTTATTAATACTTGCTAAAACTTCATTGTAGGGAACGCTAGTACTTAGAATATACCCGTTAGGCATAGTGTAGTATCCTGTTATCTTTTTCCCATTATAGTCATACTCTGTTACTCCTGATTTATTTTTCTTAAATTCATCCCATACATTTTTAAAAATTCCGTTTTCTACTGAGAATATAGTATTCTCTCTCTTGTATTTAGGATGAACCAACATATTTCCTTCTGCCGACACTAGATATGAGTAGCCTGAGTCATATAATTTCACCTTATTAATGGCATTTCGAAATAAGTTAAAATCAACATCTATACCGGCAACAGCAACTAACGTATTATTTATTAGAATAGGCTTACCATAAGAAATCATTTCTACCTTTGAATGCATATCTACGTAAATATCACTCCATGTTCCAGCTCCTTTTTTTACTGGTCCATAAAACCAATCCATGTCTTTATTATCCTTCTTAAAGTTATCAATAGTATAGGAAGTCTTCCTTGTAAATTTCTTATCCTTATCTGTATCATCGTAGGAAACGTAATTTAATACGTTTACAAGCTCAGGATTAAAATATATATAACTTCCCATTGCCCCATCTGTAGTTTCTCCTAATTTTCTAATAAGAGGTTCTATCTTATTTTCATATTCCTGTAGATAAGCTGGGTCAGCCTTTGCTTTTTCTAAATCAAAATCCGACAAAACTGTATTAGATACAAAATCTACAGTTTTTTCTATATCTTTAAACATCGCACTGAAATCCTTTGACTTACTCTCTGTAATAGCAAGAAGTTTATCTCTGGCCTCCTTATCTATTGCCTTTGATGCTTGGTTTATACTAGTTACACCAATTAACAGTGCCATTATAAAGGTACAAACTAATATTCCTAGAATGATTTTGCTTCTAATTTTCTTCATAATAATATTCCCCTCCTGCAAATTTTAAAGCGCATTAATAACAACAACCTAATCCCCATATAAATTCTGTTAACTCAACAAAAAATAAATTCTACGTCAGAAAATAAATTCTACACCATCTTCCAAATTCCTCTTTTTTTGTGAAAAAATCCACTAATTTTATGTCGTAAAACAAAATTTACAACTCATAGTAGATGTAAGTATTGCTAGTACCTTCTTTTTTATAATTACATCTATTTGAGAAAAAGCAACTAAAAATTTTCTGATAAAAAATAAAAATAAAATTAAGAATAAAATAGTGAATTAAATTACTCCCAAAGTATTGGAAATTGTGATAAAATATAAATATATTAAATTCATCACTAAATTATTCCAAAGAACTATAAATTATTAAAAGTTATCTACGATAATATTTTTATATTCACGAACTTTAATCGAAATTTTAATGAAAATTAATTTCATATCATATAACTCAAGGAGGCTCCAGCATGAAAAGCTCTAAGAAAATAATTTTTGCTTTTTTTATATCTGCAGCTCTTATGAATAACAAATTGTTATTACATAATAGTGTACAAGCTGCTGAAACTACACCTAATCCTCAGAGCAGTGCCTATACCAGTAATGTTAATGTTTTCACAAAATATGGGTATAAAGGACAATGTACATGGTTTACATATGGAAGAGTGCTTGAAAAGTTAAATCTGTCATTACCAACGGAATTTTACGGAAATGCAGTAGATTGGTGGTATGCTAATGCTCGAGATAAAGTATACTCCTATGGTACTGAGCCAAAAGCTAACTCTATTGTTGTATGGTCTGGCGGTAATAAAGGCTACGGCCATGTTGCCTTCGTTGAGAAAGTAGAAGGCAATACAGTATATTTTACAGAGGGAAACTTTAGTGTACGTGGTGATTATGATGGTAAAATCAAAACCCTTTCTAAAGAAGAAATTAAAAAGAGAGGAAACCTATATTTAAAGGGATATATTTACTTGGGTGATGGTAAAAATCAGTCTTCTAATAACGGTACATCAAGTAATGAAAATGTACAAGCTCCTAGCAATAATGAGCCTGTAATTAACAAAGGAACAGTTAATATTTCAAGTTCCAGTTCTGTTCTAAATGTAAGAAGCAGCGGAGCTACTTCCTCCGAAGTTATAGGGTTGCTTAGAAAGGGAGAAACCGTTAACATAGTTGGTACCTACGGCGACTGGTATAAAGTTAAGTATAACTCCTCCTATGGCTATGTAAGTTCTAAATATATAAGTATATCAGGACAAAATACTACAACGCCGTCAACTTCAACCGGAAACCCTTCTTCCATATCTTCCGGTAGTGGAGCCTCTGCAGTAGTACAATTGAAGAATACATCATCTTCCTTAAATCTAAGAACTGCGCCAGGTGGAAACGTGCTAACAGCTTTAAGTCATGGCACAA
Organism: Clostridium tanneri; assembly: GCF_033659955.1. Lineage (NCBI taxonomy): Bacteria > Bacillati > Bacillota > Clostridia > Eubacteriales > Clostridiaceae > Clostridium > Clostridium tanneri. Next base: position 21,900 of record NZ_JARUJP010000022.1, on the reverse strand, counting down.
AGATTAATATCTTAGAGACTAGTGGTAGCTGGTACAAGGTACAAGCAAATGGAAATATAGGATATGTTCATTCTGACTTTGTAAGTGTTTCTCAAGCAGCAAAAACTAATACCGCAAATAGCACTTCACCAGACTCTAAGATTGGAACAGTTGTACTAAGCGATCACTCCTCTACTCTAAACTTAAGAAACAATCCATGGACTGGACGAATAGTTTCAACTCTCTCTTACGGAACGAAAGTTGAGGTTTTGGGAACTAACGGAAGATGGCTAAAGGTAAAATCAGGATCAGAAGTTGGATATGTTCACTCAGATTACATTAAGATATAAGTATAATGCGACATAAAGGTTTAGGTGCACTGAACACCGGTGTTCAGTGCACCAAACTTTTGTTACGCAATAAAATGCTATTTAACTCCTTCTCTTAACTTTGAGGCTTTCCCTACCTCTCCTCCTAGCTTCTTCCAAACAAAATTATGTTCTTCTACACAATTGCTGAAATCACCGCTTTTCCACCTATTTAAAATTTGTAATAGCTTGTCTTTATCTTCATAATTAGAACTACAAACTTCTTTTATAAGTAAGTCAATTTTTTCTGTCGTAGGCTCTATTTCACCCCATATTAAACCATCTTCTGCAATAATTTTTGTATTGGCCATTTCATGAACCTTTTGATATGCTTCTAAGGTTTTTTTGTCTTTGATTTCATCTTTCTTAAATACCTTTGTGATTTTGTCAATGTTTTCTGAAGTATTACTATCTTTACTAAAGCCCTTATTAATTGCTGCAAAACCAATTACTCCAGATAAAACCATTATCCCTATGAATAATCCAATTAATAACTTGCTATTCTTTTTCAAAACATAACCTCCTATCGTCACAAAAAATAATGAATTTTTTCAAGTAATTTCCTAATTAAAATTATATCATAGTTGCGTTACCATATATGTAAAATTTTGTAATCTTTTTATAATTATCTTAATATATGTTTTATTTAATATATAATTACCTCCTAGTTTTTTAAACTAGGAGGTAATTATATAAGTGTTAATGAAATAGTAATATAAATGAAAAGAATATAGGAGTTCAATGCTTAAGTAAAATGAACCCCTATATTCTTTAATATTTATTCTATTGTTCAGCGCTTTTCCTATTTAATTTTGCAGAACTACTATTTATCCTCATCCCATTACTATCAAAAGTCTTTTTTAAATGTTTATCAACTGTAAATATAGTGAAGTATAGTACCGGTAAAAAACCTATTAGTGGAACTAGATACCCTTTAGTTCCTAAAAAAGCATATCCTATTCTACCTATTATTAATAAAATAATTCCTGCAATTATATATTGATTTGTTGAATATCTGTTTCCTTCATCCCATATCTCTTGATTCTTCATTGACAAAGGTGTACGATAACCGTACCATGAATTAATTTTTTTAGGTTTTACTATTTTAGGAATTATCCCAAACGCTAGTGTTACTAGTCCAAAAATTAATGAGTTTATCATAATGCCACACCCCTTTTAAATAATTATGCTTGTCAAAGTATTATGTCATTATGATAAAACAAATTCTCAGAAAAATCTAGTCTATTTTGAATAATTACTATATTTTGAATTTATTCAAAGCATCAGTTATGCTATCTGCTGTATTTTTAAGATCTTCTGCAGAAGCTGATAGCTCCTCAGTAATCGAATTCTGTTCTTCAACAGCAGCAGATATTTCCTGAGAAGAAGCTGTTATATGTTCTGATAAATTTGCAATAAAGCTAGATTGCTCTAATAAATTATCTTTTTTGTTCATCAAGCTGTTTAATTCACCATAAACATTGTCCATCTGCGGAAGTATTCCATCTATTTGCTGAAGAATATGACCAAAGGATTCTACTGTTTTCTTTACAGAGTTAACTTGGTTTTCCATTTTGCCTGACACCTCTTTAGTCATACTGGAAACATTTTCTGTATTATTTGTAATAGTACTAACTAAACTATTTATTGTCTTGGAGGATTCTAGTACCTGTTCTGCAAGCTTTCTTATTTCATCTGCTACTATAGAAAATCCCCTTCCTGCTTCCCCTGCTCTTGCAGCCTCAATAGCTGCATTTAAAGCCAGTAAATTTGTCTGCTCAGCTACAGAATTTATTACGTCAGTTATTTCTGATATCTTGCCTACATTTTCATTTAAATTACTTATTCTTTTTTCTGTATCTTCAAATTCTCTTCTTACCTCATCTATTAAACTTACCAAGTTCTCTAACTCTACAGCTCCCATATCTGCAGATACCTTTATCTTTTCACTTCCATGGGAAACCTTTGAAAGCTTATGGTTTATTAAATCTAAAGACTCTGCAAAATCCTCTATAGAGCCTTTCATGTTCTCTATCTTATCATTCTGGTCTGCAGTATAATTGCCCACATTCATAACGGAAGCTGCCACCTCTTCACTTGATGATGCCGCTTCTTCACCGGAAGCTGATAAGTTGTTAGACATATTATCTAAGTTTTCTATAGCTTCCTTTAGTCTAGTCATCATGCTTCTTATTTCCCCTATTACAAAACTTAATGTAGTCATCAGAGATCCTATTTCATCCTTAGATTTTGCATGAAAGTCTACTGTAAAGTCCCCTTCTGCCAGCTTTTTCATTTTATCTTGTATTTGTACTAACGGCTTTGAAATATTATGAGAAATGATAGCTCCTACAATAATTGAAATAGCTAATATTATTAAGGATAATACTATATTCAACATAAAACTTTCTCTAGCTATACTAGTCATAGCTTCTAGTGAAATACCAACAGAGACAGCCCCTACTATTTTCCCCTGCTCCTTTAAGGGCATGGACACATTGTAAACTCTATCTCCTGTAGGTCTTAAAAACATAAACCCATCATTCTTACCATCATCAAGAACCTTGCTAAACTTGCTTCTATCTGAACTTTGACCTAACATACTATCATCATTATGTGCTATTATTTTGCAACTAGTATCTATTACGGAAACATATGCTATACTGTTACCACTGGCACTTTTAGTATCTTTCAGTACTTTTGTTATTTTATCCAAATCTTTAGTTACACTATATGTACTTATGCTTTGATTAGTTAAAGCCACAATAGTTTCTCCATCATTTTTCATCTGATTTTCTGCTGTTTTTATTGTCTGATATACAGACAGAGAGGTTATTGACAATATACACAAAAGTGTTACTGCAATAAAGCCAAAGTTTATTCTTTTTTTTAAGCTTCCAAACACCAATCACAACTCCTTCTTCTTTCTCTTATCTAAACACTCTTTACTTGACCTAAAAACTTAAGTTCTTCAAGTCTTGTACGCACTTTTCCTTCCTAAGTTTATAATAACTATAATTAAATCATACCACCGTCTATAGTTAATACCTGTCCTGTTATATATTGAGATTCCTTGCTAGCTAAAAATACCACTGCTCTACCTATATCTTGTACACCTCCAAACTTGCCCATAGGAATTTCCTCTTCTAATTGTTTTTTCTCTTCACTACTTAACCAACTATTCATTTCTGTGTCTATAACTCCTGGTGCCACAGCGTTAACTCTTATACCTGAAGGAGCCATTTCTTTTGCAAGGGATTTAGTAAACAAATTTACAGCTCCCTTTGCAGCAGAATAGATTACTTCACAAGATGCTCCTGAGTTTCCCCATATTGAAGATATATTGATTATATTTCCACTTCTTTGAGAAACCATATACTTGAGAGCGCTATGAGAACAATTTAGAACTCCCTTAAAGTTTATATCTATCATCTCATTCCATTCAGCTTCTCTCATATCCATAAATAATCCTACACTGGATATTCCAGCATTGTTAACTAAAATATCAATTTTCCCAAAGGTTTCCACGGCAGTATCTATAAGTAACTTTGCTTGACCATAATTACTTATATCAGCCTTAACTTTAATAGCGTAACCGCCTAAGCATTTTATTATATCTAAAGTTTTTTGTGCTTCTTCCTCACTATTTTTATAGTTAATAATAATACTTGCTCCACAACGAGCTAACTCCACTGCAATTCCTCTCCCTATCCCCCTCGATGCCCCAGTAACAACTGCAACTTTGCCATTTAAATTTTCCACTTAACTATTCACTCCCTGCTAAAATATAAGCTGCTATTAATGTATTTTAAAACTTACATATTAATATATTAATCCTATGAAGAATTAAATTCAACAAATTAATTTCTATCAAATTAACAAACTTATAACTTATTACCAAATACCTTAATAATAATTGAACTTTTGTACTGCAGGAAGTATTAAATTTGTTAATTAATTTAAAATAATATTATTATAGCTGCATTTATATCAATTTTTTTCATAATATAATACTATTGCAAAATTCAGCAACGTTACACTTTGATTTACGCTTATTTTTAGAGAAAGGATGTTTTTAACATGCTTGAATTTAAACCTTTAACCATTAATGATAAAGACCTCTTTGACAAATATCTAAAACCATATATCTTCGAAACCTGTGAATATTCCTTTACAAACCTTTTTATATGGAGAAAAGCTTTAGACATACAATATGCTTTATATAAAGATGTATTAATTATTCTTAAATCTGATTTTGAAGGTGAACTTCACTTCATGCAACCTATAGGTTATAAACGAGAAAACTTAGAAGAGATTATTAACTTCTTAATAGAATTAAAAAGCCAGTTAGGCCTCCCTCATCTTTTTAAGGATGTTGAGGAATGGTTTGTTGAAGAACTAACGTCAGTCTATGGCGAAGGTAAATTTGCTATATCAGAAGATAGAGATAACTTTGATTACATATATGAAAGCAAGGCTCTTTCTAGCCTGTCTGGAAAAAAACTTCATAAGAAAAAAAACCATTATAATTATTTTATAAAAAATTATAATTATGAAGTGGCTCCTATTACCTCTGAATTAATTCAGCCTTGTATAAAGTCTGCGCGGGAATGGTGTCATAAACATGTTTGCAAAGGATACTTACTTTACGAACTAAGATCTATAGAGGAAATGTTAAGGAATTCATCAAATTTAGACTTTATAGGTATGGTAGTTTATGTAGAAGGTAAATTGTCAGCCTTCACCATTGGGGAAAAAATTAATGAAAACATGGCTATAATTCATATAGAAAAGGCTGATCCAGACATTAGAGGTTTATATAATTTTATTAATAAAACCTTTATTGAGGATCATTTTATGGAGGTGCCTTATATAAATAGAGAACAAGACTTAGGAATAGAGGGGCTTAGACAAGCAAAACTTACTTACGTACCCATTAAATTAGCTAAAAAATTTACTATAGACTGATATTTCCATTACATATGGAACAATTAATTTTTTTAGGAAAAAAATAGTTGAATAACATTAAAAATAATGTTAAAATATTATTAGATAATAATTACTAAATAATATAAATTATTGGAGGCGTGTAATATGGAATTAAAATTTCAAGGAAATCCAGTAAAGGTTTTGGGGGATGAAGTTAAGGTAGGCGACATGGCACCAGACTTTACTGTTATAAATAACTCTATGGCACCAATTTCTTTAAAAGATACAAAAGGAGTAAGAATAATACTTACCGTTCCCTCTATAGATACACCTGTTTGCGATTTAGAAGCAAGAACTTTTAACGAAAGAGCTTCTGAAATTCCTGACGTTACTGTTTACACAATATCTATGGATTTACCTTTTGCCCAATCAAGATGGTGTGCAGCTCATGGTATAAAAAGTGTAATTACTCTATCTGATTATAAAGATAGAACAGTAGGCAAGAATTTTGGAACTTACATTGAAGATTTAGGACTTCTTGCTAGGGCTGCCTTTGTAATTGATAGTAGTAATAAGGTTGTTTTCGTAGAATATGTACCTGAAGTCACAGATTATCCAAACTATGAAGCTATTTTAAAAGCTGCTAAAGAAGCTAAGTAGATTTTTTCACTATTAGGTTAAGTTTTATAGACAAATTAAATAATTATTGAAAATCATGTATAAATTAATTACTATTGGTAATAATAAATTTAAAATAAAATAGCCACATAAATAAACAAGGATGAGTTTTTAATATATAACTACTTTCCTTGTTTATTTGTTTTTAGTATTAAAACTTAAAATATCTTCATTAGTTATAGATAACTTTTTATAGCTTCTACTTTATTGGTAATACTAATTATGAGGTGATGGCTAATGACTAAAAGATTATTGATAGTCTTAATCTCTTTAATACTATTTTCAATAAATGTTTCAGCAGAAGAACTTACAAATATAGAGATTTTTGATGTAAGAAAAGAATCAGTAGTAAAACGAATTAAATCAGATCCTGAACTGCAAAAAGAAGCGGAAGGTTACTTGAAAAATATAAATGGTGTGATTACTAAATTTAATCCTATTCCTAATAATGGTTATATGATTAAAATTCCTTTTGATACTCCTGTAGAAGTAGAAAATCCACTACTTAAATCCTTTGTAGATGAAGTGATTATAATACTACCAAAGGATGAAACGCCTTACCTTATGGTATTTGATAATAAAGATAGAGCACTATTCTTCACTTTTAAAGGTAACCTCGACATACTCTTAAAAAAGCTTAAGTTTTCACCTTACTTACCCCTAAGTCCCCAAAAGAGGATTTACTCCTCTTTTGGCAATATAGGCTAAGTCCAGTAATATCCATTAATTTTCACATAGTCATAAGTTAAATCACAGCCCCAGGCTACTGCATCATGAATCCCATCATTTAAGTCGATTAATATATTTACATAATCCTGTTTTAATATTTCCTCTACTAGTTGTTTATTAAATATAGCTGCCGCACCTTTGTTAACTACCATTATAGCTCCTGAATTATTTTTAAAGACTATGTCAACCTTTTGTGGTGTAAAATCAGCTCCTGAATACCCTAGGGAACACATAATTCTTCCCCAATTGGCATCACTTCCAAAAAAAGCAGATTTAACTAAACTAGAAGAGATAACAGACTTGGCACAAATTCTGGCATCTTCTTTGCTTCTTGCACCTTTTAAGCTTATCTCTATAAGCTTTGTAGCACCTTCTCCATCCTTAGCTATCATCTTTGAAAGTTCTTTATTTACAAAATCTAAAGCTTCTTTGAATTTATAATACTGGCTATTTTCCTGATCTATTAAGTTATTTCCAGCAGTGCAATTAGCAAGAACTATAGCCATGTCATTGGTACTAGTATCACCATCTACGGATATCATATTATAAGAATCAGTAACGCTATCTTTTAAAGCTTTGGTTAGCATCTCTTTAGTTATATTTATATTAGAAGCAATAAACCCTAAGATTGTACCCATATTAGGATGAACCATACCGGAACCTTTAGCAATACCACCTATATAAACTTTTCTATTATCTATATTAAGTTCAACAAAGATACTTTTTGTAAAGGTATCTGTAGTTAAAATAGCTTCTTCTGCATCCTTTCCTCCACTATAAGACAGTTCGCTGCAGCCGCATCTTATCCCTGGAATAACTTTATCCATAGGTAATGACACTCCAATTCTCCCTGTGGACGCAACTAGCACCTCCTCTGGCTTTAACCCTAGGCAATCCGCTGTAACTCTTGCCATTTCGTAAGCATCTTCGATCCCTTTGCTGCCTGTACAAGAGTTAGCATAACCACTATTAACTACAATAGCTTGAGTATTTCTTGAACCAATATGATTCATATCTACTATAACAGGGGCTGCTTTAACTTTATTCTTTGTAAACACCCCAGCTGCCACAGCTTTTTTCTCACTATATATCACACATAAATCCTTTTTTTCTTTCTTTCTTAATCCTATGTGAATTCCTGAGGCTTTAAAATAAGGTACATCAGTAATAGTTTTATTGTTTATAACTTCCACGCTAATCATCCTTTCTTATAATATTTTCATTGAACAAAGGTATACTTATAAATAACAACCCTAGATAAAAAAATTTTTTTAACTTTATTTTAGTTAAGGGAACATTGCTACAAAATCTAAACCTTTAGTTTCTTCTATACCAAACATCACATTCATATTTTGAACTGCCTGCCCAGCAGCTCCCTTTATTAGATTATCTATTGCAGATACTACAATTACCCTATCCGTTCTGGAATCCACTTCTATTCCTATATGACAAAGATTAGACCCCTTAACCCATCTGGTTTCAGGAAGAACATCAATAATCTTAATAAAATATTCATTCCTATAAAAATTCCTGTATAATTCCAACACATCTTCCTTTGTAATTTTATTTTTCAATCTGCTGTAACAGGTAGCAAGAATACCTCGATTCATTGGTACTAAATGGGGAGTGAAAGATAAAATTATATCTTTTCCTGAAACTTTACCTAATTCCTGTTCAATTTCTGGAGTATGCCTGTGTTTTCCTACAGAATAAGCCTTTATAGATTCATTACATTCTGAAAAAATATTTCCTATGGTCGCTGCTCTTCCTGCACCGGATACACCTGATTTTGCATCAATAATTATTGATCTGTCATCTATTAAACTATTTTTTAAAAGAGGTGCCAGCCCTAATATACTTGCAGTAGGATAACACCCTGGATTAGCTATTAAGGAGCTTTTCTTTATTTCTTCTCTTTTAACTTCAGTTAGGCCATAAACTGCATCCTTTAGTACTTCAGGATAGCCATGCTGAGCTCCATACCAAGTTTCATATTCTTCTTCTGAATTCAACCTAAAATCAGCCCCCAAATCAATAACTTTTACTCCTAATTGCAAGGCCTTTCTAGTTATCTCAAAGGACTTACTATGAGGGAGAGCAATAAATAATACATCTATAAGTTCTAATTTATTTAATGCTTCTTCTGTATCAATACAAATTTGCTGAAAGAAACTATAATAATTATTATAAATTTCACTATATCTCTCATTTGAATAATTATAGGAACTTATAAACTCTATATTCACCTTTGAATGATTATTCAGTATCCAAACTAATTGTTCTCCTGCATAGCCTGTAGCTCCAATTATACCAACATTAATCATAAATACCACCTCAGATTTGCTAATTTATTTATAGTATAATTATGCAACATTTTTAGAAAAAATACAATAACTTATTGAATTTTTATTAAATAACTAGTATAATTATTCATATATTATACATCAGAGTGGAGTGATGAAATGGTTGTCCAACATGGTTCTGTAGACATAGAACTTTTATCAAAGCTTAAAGTATATAGTGGAAAAACTTTTGTTATTAAATATGGTGGCAGCATAATGAACAATGAACTCTCTAAAACTGCCTTTGTCAATGATGTATTACAATTAACAAATTTAGGTATTAAAGTTGTCATCATACATGGCGGCGGACCTGAAATTTCTAAGTGGCTTGACAAAATAGGTATAGAAAGCAACTTTATTAAAGGATTAAGAGTTACAGATAAAACTACAATGGAAATTGTTGAAATGGTATTATCAGGGCACGTAAATAAGGAACTTGCATCAGATTTAAGTAGAATAGGAATTAATGCTATTGGTATAAGCGGTAAAGATAGTAATTTGATCAATGCCAAGAAAAAATACCTTTTTGAAAATAATGAGATGATAGATTTAGGTTTTGTAGGAGAAATTGTAAATATAAATAAAAAAGTTCTTTTAGGCCTTCTTGAGAGGGGATATGTTCCTACAATTTCTCCTGTAGCCTCAGATACAGATGGCAATAGCTATAATATAAATGCAGATTATGCAGCTTCCTCTATAAGTAGTGCTTTAAAGGCTGAAAAACTAATAATTTTGACAGATATCGAAGGGGTATACACAGATATAAATAATCCCTCTACCCTCTTATCATCTATAACAACTGATGAAATAAAACACCTTTCAGAAATTGGTGCTATTAGCAGTGGTATGATTCCAAAGCTAGAATGTTGTATCAGTGCTCTGGAAAAAGGAACTAAAGATGTTCATTTAATTGATGGTAGAAAAGAGCATAGTCTTATCTATGGTATAACTAGAAACTGTGGAACTAAAATTATTAGTGAAAGAGGTGTAAATCAATGGAAAAAAATAATTTAATGAATACCTACGGAAGATTTGATGTTATCTTTGAAAAGGGTATTGGAACTAAAATTTATGATACCAATGGAGTAGAATACCTGGATTTTGTTTCTGGTGTAGCCGTCAACTGTCTGGGACACAGTCACCCTATTATGGTTAAAGCTCTCTCAGAGCAAAGCAAAAAAATAATTCATGTATCAAATTACTATTGGAATACTGAACACATAAAGCTTTCTGAAAAGTTAATAGAGCACTGTGATCATAACAAGGTATTTTTCTGCAATAGTGGAACAGAAGCAATAGAAGGGGCTTTAAAATTAGCTAGAAAATATGGAAAATCTCAAAATACTAATAAAGATATAATTTTATATATGGATAATTCATTCCATGGCAGAACTATGGGAGCCCTTTCTGTAACAGGTCAAGAAAAATATCAACAGGACTTTTTACCTTTAATTCCTAGAGTGAAGAAGATTAACTTTAATGATATAGAAGACTTATATGAAAATTTCACCAATGAAGTCTGCGGCATAATTATTGAGCCAATCCAGGGTGAAGGCGGCATTAACGCTGCAAGTACTGAATACCTAAAAGAAGCCAGAAAACTATGTGATAAATTTAATGCTCTATTAATATTCGATGAAATACAATGCGGCATGGGTAGAATAGGGAATCTATTTGCCTATAAACAATTTGATGTAATTCCTGATGTAATTCCTATAGCTAAAGCTTTAGGAGGTGGTTTCCCAATAGGAGCAGTTATTGCTAATGAAAAAGCTGCTAAAGCTTTTGTACCTGGTGACCACGGCAGTACCTTTGGAGGAAATCCTCTAGGCTGCGCTGTTGCTTTAGCAGTTATAACAGAGTTAACTGATGGTGGTGTTATCAATTCTGTACAGGAAAAAGGAAGCTATCTTAAAGAAAAGCTAAATGGATTAAAAAATAAGTATAGTTTGATTGATGAAGTTAAAGGTATGGGATTATTATTAGGAATAAGTATTAATACAAGTCCAAAGGAATTTACAAACTTATGCTTTAGGAAGGGCTTGCTAGTAGTCACTGCTGGAACAGATGTTATAAGACTTCTTCCACCACTTAATGTTACTGTAGAAGAAATTGACACAGCTGTTAAAATACTTGAGGAAGCAATTAAGGAGTTAAGTTAATGGGTATCAAGGAAGTAGTAAAGAAAAATATGAACCTGTTAATAAACTTAAGAAAAAAACTTAACCTTAATGCAGAATTGGCTTTTCAAGAATATAAAACTCAGTCTATCATTCTAGATTTTTTAAACAAACTCCAGTTAGATACTAAAATATTTGCTAAAACTGGAGTTTCAGCTACTTTAAATAGCGATGATGATTGTATTGCAATTAGGGCTGATATAGACGCTCTCCCTGTCAATGGCATTTCCCATGCCTGTGGACATGATTACCATACTGCAATCTTATTAGGAACTGCCTTAGTTCTTAAAGAGCTTAAAATAAATAAAACAGTAAAACTTATTTTCCAGCCGGCAGAAGAAGCTTCTGGCGGTGCTGAGACAATGATAGCAGAAGGAGTTCTTGAAAACCCTAGAGTTAAATCTATATTAGGATTTCATGTATGGCCTAATTTAGATGTTGGTAAGATAGAAGTTTCCAGTGGTCCTTCTATGGCTTCGGTGGATGATTTTTATATAACCTTTAAAGGAAAAGGTGGTCATGCAGCCATGCCCCACCTTTCTAAAAACCCATTATATCCTGCTATAGATTTTATTCAAACAATTAATGTAAAATCCCAGATAGAAAGCAATCCTTTAAACTCTCATGTAATCACCTTTACTTCAATTCAGTGTGGTAATGCACCTAATATAATTGTAGATGATTGTAAAATTTGTGGAACCGTTAGAACTTTTGATAATAATCTGAGAAAAAAAATACATGAAGATTTTTTAGAGAACTCTTATATATGCGCTAAAAAATATGGTTGCAGTGCTGAGGTAGATTATAAATTTCAATATCCTCCACTTGTAAGCCATCCTGACTTAACGGATGCTTTTATTAAAACTGCTAAAAAATTAGTTGGGGAACATAATGTTCTTCCTCTAGAGAGAACTTTTGCTGCCGAGGATTTTGCTTTTTTTGCTGAAAAAGTTCCAGCAGTTCACTTTAGGCTTGGAATATCAGATGGAGTTAAAGGGACTCATCCACTACACTCCTGTGATTTTGATGCTTCTAATGAAGCTATCTTTCATGGCATTTGCACATTAGTGAACTTTATAACTACAGTAAAGAGGATGTAACCTAGGGTACTGTTCCCTAGGGTACTGTTCCCTAGGTTACATCCTCTTCACTTATTTTATTTTCCTAAAAGCAGTGCCATAACCGCCTTCTGAGCATGAAGTCTATTTTCCGCTTCATCAAAAACCAAGGACTGTGGCCCATCAATAACCTCCTCTGTTACCTCAAGACCTCTGTAAGCAGGAAGACAGTGAAGAAACACTGCATCTTCCTTTGCCATTGAGAAAAGTTTTCCATTAACCTGATACTGTTTAAATATATTTATTCTTTCCTTCTTTTCATCTTCCTGTCCCATACTTACCCAGGTGTCTGTGTATATCACATCTGCATCTTTAACAGCCTCTACAGGATCTTCTGTAGTCACTATTTTGGCTCCTGTAAGCTTTGCATCTTCCTTTGCACTTTCAACCACATCGAAATTGCACTGATATCCTTTAGGTGTAGCTACTGATATATCCATTCCTACCTTTGCACAACCATAAAGAAGAGAATGTGCTACATTGTTTCCATCTCCTACATATGCAAGCTTAAGTCCTTCAAGCTTTGACTTGTGCTCATAAATAGTTAATAGATCTGCTAATACCTGGCAGGGATGAAGGAGATCTGTAAGTCCATTTATAACTGGTATAGATGAGTATTTAGCAAGGTCTTCTACATCACTGTGTTTATAAGTTCTTATCATGATTCCATCTATATATCTTGAAAGTACGTTAGCTGTGTCATAAATAGTTTCCCCTCTTCCAAGCTGTATGTCATTAGAACTCAAGAATAGGGCATATCCCCCTAGCTGAGCCATTCCAACTTCAAAAGAAACTCTAGTTCTAGTGGAGGACTTAGTAAAAATCATTCCTAAAGTTTTACCCTTTAATATATTATGAGCTATACCATTTTTAAGCTCATACTTTAACTTTTCAGCTACCTTTAAAATTTCAAAAATTTCCCCCGTACTTAGGTAGTGTAAGCTTATTAAATCCTTCATTGTAATAACCCCCTCTGCATTTTTAGTACTGATCTAATGAATAAATTTCAATTTCATCTTCTTCTTTGTAAACTGTAAGGGCCCTAATAACTGCCTTTATAGTGTCTAGGGAAGTTATACAGGTCACATTATACTCCATGGCAGTACGTCTTAGTAAGAACCCATCTCTTATATTTACCTTTCCTTTTGTAGGAGTATTGACAATCATAGTCAACTTATTTTCCTTAATCCACTTGTTAACATCCTTCATAGGAAGTAAGCTAATATTAACTCCTTGTTCCTTTAAATAAGAATATGTGTTATCTGTAGCAAACAACTTATACCCTAGGCTGAGCAGTTCCTCTGATAGTTTAATACTTTCATCTCTATCTCTTTCTGCAATGGATAAAAGCACATTACCATCCTTTGATAGTTTCATACCAGAGCCCAATAAAGCTTTATATAGGGCCTTATCTATTTTTTTATCTACTCCCATAACCTCTCCAGTAGACTTCATTTCTGGACCTAAGAAAGTGTCCACCATTGTAAGCTTTGAGAAGGAAAAAACAGGAGCCTTTACAGCTATCAACTCTCCTATGTCTGCAAGACCTGAAGCATACCCCATATCTTTAAGAGTATCTCCCATAATAATCTCAGTAGCTAGTTTCACCATAGGTATACCTGTAACCTTTGTTAATAGTGGTACCGTTCTGCTGGCTCGAGGATTCACTTCAATTACATAAACCTTATTCTCTTCATCTATAACAAACTGTATATTAAATAATCCCTTTACTCTTAATGCAACTGCTAATTTCATAGTGTAGTGTACAATGGTATTTTGGATGTCTTCGCTTAAATCCCAGGGTGGATATACAGCCATACTATCTCCTGAATGAACTCCTGCTCTCTCTATATGCTCCATTACTCCTGGAATCAGTACATCCTCCCCATCACAAATTCCATCTACTTCTACCTCTTTTCCCATAATATATTTGTCTATAAGTATTGGGTGCACATTAGACACATCTACTGCCAGCTGCATATACTCTCTTAATTCTTTATCACTATAAACTATTTCCATAGCTCTTCCACCTAACACATAGGAAGGTCTCACTAAGACTGGATAGCCAATTTCACCAGCAATTTTCAGAGCCTCTTCAATAGAATAAGCAGTACTTCCTTCTGGAATTGGGATCTGAAGCTTCTGCAGCAGTTTTAAAAATTTATCTCTATCTTCCGCAGTATCTATACTTTCTACATCCGTTCCCAGGATTCTAACACCAGCTTTTTCAAGACCTTCTGCAAGGTTTATAGCAGTCTGCCCTCCAAATTGAATGATTACCCCTTCTGGTTTTTCTCTTTCAATGATGTCCAGTACACATTCAATGGTAAGAGGTTCAAAATAAAGTCTATCAGAAGTATCAAAGTCAGTGCTTACAGTCTCAGGATTATTATTTATAATTATTGCCTTTATGCCTTTTTCTTTAAGAGACTTAACTGAGTGAACACTACAGTAATCAAATTCAATTCCCTGGCCTATTCTTATAGGGCCAGAGCCTATTACTATAACCTTTCTTCCTTCATCTGCTGCTACATCATCCTTTTCTTCATAAGTTGAATAATAGTATGGTGTAGCAGCTTCAAATTCTCCTGCACAGGTATCTACCATCTTATATACAGGGCGGAGATTAAATTTCTTTCTCTTTTCAGTTACAGCCTCCGTTGAGGTGTTTAATAAGTTTGCTATATAGCTATCTCCAAAGCCTATCTTTTTAGCTTTATACATAAGCTCACAATCTATATTGCAAATATTACTATTTTTTATCTCTTCTGCCAGTAGAACTATTTTTTCTAATTTACTAATAAAAAAGTAATCTATTTCCGTTATTCCTACTATTTCTTCTATAGATACTCCTTTCTGAAGAGCCTTTGATATGGCAAATACCCTTTCGTCACTGGCACTTTTTATAAACTCTTTAAGTTCTTCTACAGATTTATCTTCAAATAGCTTTAATCCTAACTGATAATCTAGCTTTACATCTAGTGAATCTATTGCCTTTAGAAAGGACTCTTCAAAGTTTCTTCCTACTGCCATAACTTCACCGGTTGCCTTCATTTGTGTACCTAATGTACGATTTGCAGTTATAAATTTATCAAAAGGCCATCTAGGAACCTTTGTCACCACATAGTCCAGTGACGGTTCAAAGCAAGCATAGGTGTTTTCAGTAATAGAATTTTTTATTTCATCAAGATTTAAACCAATGGCAATTTTAGCAGTAACCCTAGCTATCGGGTAACCAGTAGCCTTTGAAGCTAATGCACTAGAACGGCTTACTCTTGGATTTACCTCTATAACCACATATTCAAGACTATTAGGATTTAAAGCAAACTGGATATTACATCCTCCATTTATTTTAAGGGCTCTGATTATCTTTATTGATGCAGAGCGAAGCATTTGATATTCAATGTCACTAAGGGTTTGACTAGGTGCCACTACAATGCTATCTCCAGTATGAACGCCCACAGGATCAAAGTTTTCCATATTGCATATTACAATACAGTTATCTACATTGTCTCTCATAACCTCGTACTCGATTTCCTTCCATCCCGCAACACTCTGCTCAAGAAGAACTTGATGTATAATACTAAGCTTCAACCCACGACTAGCAATATCCTTAAATTCTTCCAGGCTAGTAGCTATTCCACCGCCAGTACCTCCTAGGGTATAGGCAGGACGAATAATTATAGGAAAACCAACTGTCTCTGCGAAGTCAATTGCATCTTCTAAGTTAGTTACTATTTTACTATGTGGAACCTTTTCTCCGATTTCCTTCATGGTGGATTTAAATAATTCTCTATCTTCTGCCCTCTTAATGGATTCTAGTGATGTTCCCAGTAATCTTATATTAAACTTCTCTAGTATTCCATCTTCAGCAAGCTCCACAGCCATATTCAGTCCTGTCTGTCCTCCTAAAGAAGGAAGAATTCCATCTGGTCTTTCTTTATAAATAATCTTTTTAACAAAATCTAAGGTTATAGGCTCTATATATACCTTATCTGCTATATCCTTATCTGTCATAATAGTTGCCGGATTGCTGTTTATAAGAACAACTTCTATTCCCTCTTCCTTTAAGGATCTACAGGCCTGGGTACCAGAATAGTCAAACTCTGCAGCCTGGCCTATAACAATAGGCCCTGATCCAATTACTACTACTTTGTTTATGTCCTCTCTTTTCGGCATTATAACTATACCTCCATCATCTTAATAAATTGATCAAAAATGTAATTTGAATCCTGTGGACCAGGAGTTGCTTCTGGATGATATTGTACACTGAGAATTGGAAAACGCTTGTGCCTGAAACCTTCTATTGTTCCATCATTAACATTTAAATGTGTAACTTGAATTTCCTCATTAGAACTTTCCTGAAGAGCGTAGTTATGATTTTGGGATGTAATATATATTCTACCTGTAGTTAAATCTTT
The DNA here is from genome assembly GCF_033659955.1 of Clostridium tanneri. Classification (NCBI taxonomy): domain Bacteria; kingdom Bacillati; phylum Bacillota; class Clostridia; order Eubacteriales; family Clostridiaceae; genus Clostridium; species Clostridium tanneri. The sequence goes on along the minus strand of NZ_JARUJP010000022.1, from coordinate 5,156 downwards.
TACCGGATGATTTCCTCCATGATGACCAAATTTTAATTTATAGGTTTTTATGCCAAGAGACATTCCTAAAAGCTGATGTCCAAGACAGATTCCCATTATAGGCTTTTTACCGATAAGTTTTTTAACATTCTCTACAACATCTGTTAAATCCTCAGGATCTCCAGGGCCATTAGACAACATAATTCCTTCTGGATTAACGGATAAAATACTATCTATTGATGAATCAGAAGGAAATACGTATATATCACATCCTCTTTCTTTTAAAGACCTTAGTATATTACGCTTAACTCCGAAATCAACTACTGCCACCCTTTTACCGTTACCTTCTATTCTATACATTTCCTTAGTGCTTACTTCTCTAACTAATTTTCTCTTTTCTAATGCTTTTTCTTTTATAAGCATAATGTTTTTCTTTATATCAAAACATTCCGTTGAAATTATTCCAAACATACTTCCAAATTTTCTAATGTGTTTCGTAAGAGCTCTTGTATCAATATCTTTAATTCCTACAATTCCACTTTTAATCAGGTAATCTTCTGCACTCATGCTAGCCCTCCAATTACTTGGAGTATCACAGCCTTCTCTAACAATAAATCCCTCTGCATGGGGCTTATATGATTCTTTGTCAATATCGTTGAAGCCATAGTTTCCTATAAGGGGATAAGTCATAGCAACTATTTGACCATTGTAGGATGGATCTGTAAGAATTTCTTGATATCCAGTCATACAGGTATTGAAGACTACTTCCCCAAAGGTTTCACCTTGAGATCCAAAGGAATTTCCTGAAAAATAGGTTCCATCTTGAAGTACAAGTATTGCTTTCATTTATAATCTCCTTTCTATTCTATAGATCAATATTCTCTTTTCCTTGAGTTTTGCTTTATTGTTTTTTACAAATCCTTGTGTATAATTATAATCCTCCATTACTCTGCATACCTTTTTCATAATGACATGAAAATATATAATAATATGAGTATTGAATTACCTAATAACTATGTGTAGTTGTATAATTAGAATAATATACTACAACATATTTATGATTATACATATTAATGAATATAAATGCAATACGCCTTTCCATTATTTTAAGTAAAAAAAAGAGGCCTAGGCCTCTTTTTGTATACATAATCTTAGTTTTTCAATTCTTTTTTCAGTTACCTTTTCAATCTTAAAAATTAAGTTTTCATACTCAATTACATTTTGATCATTATCCTTAGGTATACTTCCTAGCAAGCTAACAACAAACCCTCCAATGGTATCAGTATTATATGACTCTATGTCTAGGTGGAGGTGTTCATTTACCTCATCAATTGGTAATAATCCATCTAAGATAAAAGTATTATTATCAATTTTCTTTATATCCTGCTGAACTTCATCATATTCGTCAAAGATATTACCCATTACCTCTTCTATTAAGTCTTCTATGCTAACAATACCTGAAAAACCGCCATATTCATCAATTAAAATTGACATATGGTTTTTAGTATTTTGAAGTTCCTTAAATAAATCATCAATATTTTTAGTCTCAGGAACAAAATAAGCTGGTCGTAAAATTTTCCTAATATCTACCTTCTCCATTCCCGTTTTTCTGCCCTCAATAAAGACATCCTTTATATATAAAATACCTATAATATTATCAATATCACCTTCATAAACTGGTATTCTAGAAAATTGTTCCTCAAGTATATCGTCAATAACTTTATCTATTGGTGTATCAATATTAATTAAAAATACCTCTGTTCTTGGAGTCATAACCTCCTTTGCAAGCTTATTGTCAAACTCAAATATACCATTTATCATTTCCTTTTCTGTTTCATTAATAACTCCATGTTCTTGTCCTACCTCAATTAATGACTTAATTTCCTCCTTAGATACTTTTTCTTCTAGATTATCTATATTTATTCCGAAGATTCTAAGAAGTAAGTTTGTTGAACCTGAAAGCAACTTTACAAAAGGCAGAGTTAACTTAGAAACAACTATAATTGGTTTTACTGCAAACATCGCTAGTGTCTCTGATTTTTGTAATGCTATTCTCTTAGGAAACAATTCTCCAAAGACAAGAGTAATGTAAGAAAGAACAATAGTAATTAAAATCACAGAAATTTTCTCACTATATGGTATACCTAGTTCATTAAGCAAAGGTGACAGGTTGTCAGCTATACTTGCAGACGCAGATGCACTTGCGAAGAATCCTGCAAGAGTAATTCCAACCTGAACAGTAGATAAAAACCTACTTGGCTCTTCCGTCAACTTTAATAATAATTTTGCCTTTTCATTTCCTTCCTCTGCAAGAAGATTTACTTTATTTTTATTTAGCGATACGATTGCCATCTCCGCTGCAGCAAAAAAGGCATTAATTAAAATTAAAAATAGTATTAATAATAATTCTGGTAATATACTACTACCAGGGTCTCCCTCCATTGATATTCCCCCTTAGAAATCATAAAAAATATTAGTACTAAGAATAATATCACAAAAATTAGAATTTTTCAAATTAAGTATCTGTAAAGTTTTTATAAGGCTTATATAAAGTATATATTTTAGCCTACATTTTTATAACCAGAAATCAATTTAAATACTATGTCTTTATAACATTGTGCGAAGTACTGTATATAACATATATATTAAAAGAAATATAAAATAAATTGAAATTATTATTAATAGTGATGACATTACTTTCTGCTTTTTTCTCTTAGAAAATGCAATAATAAAAAGTGGTATGAATATAAACAATCCTCCTGCCAACATCATTATAGTATTAAGCTTTGAAACAAAAATAAAACCTTGAATATAAAGAAGTAATCCTAAAATTATAATTGTAGGTAGAATAGGCTTTTTTGCATCATCTGTTCTTTTATTTACGGGAAAATTTTTTCTCATAGATAATTCTCTCCTTAATCTTCAGTATTTTAAAGTTCATTTAATATTTTAAGCTAAAAGAGTGAATTATGCTACATTTATATTAAATATAAATAAAGGTTTATCTATTTTGCCTTTCGGCAACAAAATAGATAAACCTTTACTGCTTTCTTTAGTTAACCTTAAACTTATTCATCTCTTCTTGTAGCTTTTCAGCTAGCTCCTGTAGATCCTCTGCATATTTTGTCAATTCATCCATTGTGGAGTTGACTTCCTCTGTAGCCGCTGAGACTTCCTCCGTACCTGATGCAATTTCTTCAGATACTCCAGATATATCCTGAATTTGAGATGCCACAATATTCTTGTTTCCATTTATATCTGTTATTGAATATTGGATCTTGCTTATCTTATCTGTTAACAATATAACTCCATTTATTATGTTATTAAATATTTCTTTTGTTTCAATTACAGCTTCTTCCTGTTCCTTTATTATACTTTCCGAGTTTCCCATAGCACTTACTGCTGTCATTGACTTACTTTGTATATCCTCTACAATTTTCTTAATTTCCTCAGTAGAGTTTCTCGACTGTTCAGCAAGTTTTCTAATTTCATCAGCTACTACTGCAAATCCTCTTCCTGCTTCTCCTGCCCTAGCTGCTTCAATAGATGCATTTAGAGATAATAAATTAGTTTGTTCTGTAATCTGTGATATAGACTCTGAAATTGATGTGATTTGACTTATACTATTGTTTACCTCTTCAACAATTCCACTTACATGCTCAGAAGACTTCTTTGCTATTTCAGATTTTAAAGTAAGGGTTTCAACCATTTGCAGTCCTTTTGAACTTAATTTTTGCGTCTCTGAAGAAATCTCTGATACTTCAATAGTTGATTCGGTTATTTGATCTAATTTCTGGGCTAATTCTCCCATATTACTAGCACCTTGTTGAGCATTTTGCGCCTGATTAGTGGCACCGTGAGATATCTCTCCTATGGCTTTGGAAACTTCATTAATAGATGCAGTAGTTTCTTCCGACATACCTGCAATATTGGAGGATGCCTCTAGAATAGTTTTAGAAGATAGTCCTAGGTTTTTCATTAAATTAGATAAGTTTAACATCATCAGGTTAAAGTCATCACCTAGTTCTCCAAGCTCATCCTCTGACTTAATATCTACCACAGTGGTTAAATCTCCTTGTGCCGCTTTGCTGAAGGAGGTCTTAATTCTATTTATATTGTTTCCTATACCTCTACTTAAGAGAAACGCTATAATAGATGCTAAGACTGTTACTACTAAGATTGTTACAAAAATCAAGTATTTTATAGTATTTACATCCTTTAGAAGTTCACTTTCATTCATTGTGCCCAGCAGCTTCCATCCTGCTACCTCATTTGTAGCATAGGACGCAAACTTACTTTGTCCTTCAAAGCTATAAGAAATGAAACCACTTTTATTTTCCTTTACTTCCTTCCAAAAACTTTGCTTTGTTGGAGTATCTGTACCTATAAATTCTTTATTAGGGTGAGAGATTATAATCCCTTTTTTATCAAATATAGATATGTAACCTGTTTCTCCTACTTTTGACTTAGAAAAGGTATCAGAAAGGACATCGAGAGATAAGTCCATGGCAGCTACTCCTACCAACTTGCCATTAAGTTCTACAGCTCTAGCTGCAGTGATAGTTATTTTGTTCGTTACTATATCCTTATAGGGATCAGTAAATACTGTTTTACCTTTATTATTTACAGCTAAAGTATACCAGTCTCTGTTCTTGTAACTAAAATCATTACCTAGTTCTACTTGTGGATATATTGCAAATTTACCGGATTCCGTTCCATAGAATGTTCTTATAATGCTTTCGCTACTTTTCTTCATATCCTCAAGATATTTCTTCGTAAATTCTATACGTCCCTCAGATAAATCTATTTCAGAAAAATTCACATTATTAGATGCCATTTTCATTTGTACCGAAATACCTTCAAAATAATTATTTAAGGAACTATTTACTTCTGATAAGGTTTGTTTACTTGTAACCTCTAATTTTTTCGCTAAAAGAGATTTAGTCTGAAGGTAAGAGGCGATTCCTAAAGCCAGTACTGAAATTACACAAATAGAAATCATACTTACAGTAAGCTTGGACTTTATGCTTTTAACTTTTATAGCTTTCAATTTCATGTATAACACCCTTCCTAATATAGATTTAGTACAATTGATTCTAAACTGAATATGCTGATACCAGTGCCCATACCATATGTATCGAGTATTTTTATTCATTTCTTTATTAGTAAATACTGAC
>NZ_JARUJP010000021.1:0-62820 GCF_033659955.1 Clostridium tanneri | reverse complement strand
TATCTAGTGATTATGGCGAGAAGGCTACACCCGTTCCCATTCCGAACACGATGGTTAAGCTTCTCAGCGCCGATGGTACTGCTCGGGAGACTGAGTGGAAGAGTAGGACGTTGCTAGGTTATAGAAAAAAGACTAATTCAAAAGAAAATTTTGAATTAGTCTTTTTGTGCTATCTAGATGAAGCAACTATTTGTTTAAGTTTTATAAGTAAACACGCCACCTTAAAAAGTTTCCAACTAGTGACTATATTTTAAGGATTTGTTATAATTATTGGAGAAAATGACTTGTGGTATCAGCTGCATGAGTATGGAGTATATCATGATGAGGAAGTAAAAGAGATATTAACTAATGACAATTTACAAAACTATATGATTCACTATTTAGCTAGGAAAACATATGATCATGCTGATAAATAATTAAGATTTTGGTTAAAAGAGGAGATGTTAAATTGGCAGATATAAAATTTGAACTAAAAGAAACTATGGGGACTCTTTCAGAATCATCAAAGGGTTGGAAGAAGGAGTTGAACCTAGTAAGTTGGAATGATAAGGAACCTAAGTATGATATTAGAGATTGGGATTTAGAACATAAGAAAATGGGTAAAGGTGTTACCTTAAATGCTCAGGAATTAAAGAAACTTAGAGACATTTTAAATGAGATGGAATTGTAATACATTATAAAAATAGCACAATCTAAATTTAACTATAACAGTGCTCAAAATAAGGTAACATTGAATTTTTAAAGAGGAAGAAGCGTTAACAAGCAATCTAAAGATATGGCAGTTTCAGATCCAACGCTTATGTTAATGAAACAAGAAGGATCTGGGGAAAATAGATGAATGGATGGGTGCAGAGTTTTACTGGCCAGTGATTGTAACTCAACATAATGTTAGAACTACTGTATGCACGTCTGAAGTATTAACGTAAGAGGTTTTACTAATTATTTATGACATTAAATGAGAATCAATCATTGGGGGGACTTTTATGAATATAGCAGCTATTGCAGAAAATATAGGTTATGGAAAAGTAGTTACAGATATATATTCAGGAAATGTTAAATGCAGCTGTGGTAGGAAAATTAAGTTTAACGAACTTAGCTTAGGTGGCTTTGGTAATTCATTGAGTTGCAGTTGTGGAGATGAATTTTGGCCAGCGGATGAGGATATTGATGAATTATTAGTCTATGAAGGCTATGATTACATTATAAGTGAAGCTTTTGTAATGGTAAAGCAAAGAGTATATTCAAAAATTGACTGGAGGAAAAATAGACTTACCACCAGAAACTTAAAGGAATGTAATGAATATCTATACATAGATTTTGAAAATAACTTATTTGCGTATTTTGATGACAGAGGAAGAGGTATAAAAGACGGAGGAAAGAGTTTTTTTAAGAATATTAGTATAGAAGATATGAAAAACCTTTCCAGCCAGATTGAACTGTATTGCAGTAAAAATAAGATAGTTCCAAACTATGGTTCAATTCTGAAGAAGTTAAGTTCCTACTATAATACTTACGAGTATGAAATAATGTTAAAAAAAGTCTTAAGTGAATATTATGTAGAATCTTTTGCAAAAGAGGGCTTAAGTTATTTAATTGAATATAATTTTTTGCATAGTTTACAAATACTTGAGAAAACAATATATATTGATAAAGCAGCAACTACCTGCAGCAAGATTCTTGGAGTTCCCAAGAAAGTAATTTGCTATATACGGGAGAATAGATTAAAGGCAAGTAATATTCTTGAACTGCAGAGGTTTTTTAGAGAAAATAATTATAATGATTTTAAAGAGTTCTTATGCAGTGAAAATAGTATTTTTGAAGTAAGTGATTTGCATTATTTGAATTTTCTATTGAGAAATGGGTATTCTGCTCATAGACTGAATAAATATGCTGCGGAGATAATTAATGAAGAGGATTTAGGAAAAAGCAGTTTTTTAACTTATCTTGTTGATTCTGTTAGGATGAGTAAAGCAGGAGATTTAGAATTTAAGTTATATGGTAGGAGATTAAAGCAAAGACATGATGAGCTTGCATCCAAATATAAACTAGTAAAAAATGAAATTATTAATAAAAAACTGCTGGAAATAAGCAGGGATATAGTTGTTAACCAATATGGTGATAAGTATGTTGCAATTATTCCGAAGTCGGTGAAGGACTTTGAAGAAGAAGGACAAAATCAAAAAAATTGTGTATTGAGCTATGCTGAGTCTATGGTTAATGGGGATATTATAATATTATTCATAAGAGATAAAAATGAATTAGATAAAAGCTACATAACTCTTGAAATACGAAAGAAAAAAATAGTGCAGGCTAAAAAGTTTGCAAATGGATCTATAAATTATGAAGATAAGGAGTATTTAGAAGGATTAGCTAAAGCTAATAAATGGCTGTAAGGTATTTATGGTTTTATCTATAGAAGCTTTCAGGAGTTCTATAGATAAGGATGTACCTAAAGGCATCAGTCTCGAAAATAAAATTTAAGATTCCTCAGATTGATTACAAACCCCTATATTCTCTCAATATAAAGAATTGATAAGTGGTAATAATATATATAATGGAATTATATATATTATATAGTGTTAGGAGATGGAAAAATGGAACCTATTAGAAATGCATTTATAACACCAAAACAGTTTGAAGAGATTCAAAGCAAATATGACGGAATTTGTGAATATCTAAATGGAGAGATACTATTTAGTTCCAGAACATCTCAGAGTCACAATAGAATAGTAAGAAGAATTTTATCAAAATTGGATTCGTATTTTGACGGGAGTAAGTTTGAACCTTTTTCTGAACAGATAGAGGTTATATTTAAGAATGAAAATGAACAGTACAATTTATTACCTGATATTTTTGTTATGTGTGAAGATGCTCAAACTTTAGGTGAAAGCTTTATTTCATCACCAAAGATGATTTTTGAAGTGGTGTCTGAAAAATATTCTGATAATGATTATTTTATTAAGGCTCGCATATATCAAAAATTTGGAGTTTTAGAATATAATATAGCTGAACCAGGTGGCTCAATAACTCAATATACTTTAGTTAACGGAAGTTATGGAACACCAAGGGTATTTTTCTCTAAAGACACTTATATAAGTACTGTTTATGAGGATTTAAGAATTGAACTTAAAAACATATTTAAATAACAGTAGAATAAGGCTATTAAGAGTAATATCTTCTCTATAATTTATTGATTAAGTATACTATAAATAGGATATGAAAATCGAGTTTTACGTTCAACTGGAGGCTTTTATGAGTAAACTAGCAAATATACTAAAAATGATAATTCTGCTAAAGTGCAGAGGTAAAATGAAAATTAAGGATTTAGCAGAAGCATTAGAAATAAATGAAAGAATGGTTAGAAAGTACAAAGATGATTTGGAACAAGCGGGGATTTATTTAAGTTCTACCTCAGGGATAAATGGTGGTTATTTTATTGAAAGTGACACCTCAATTTTAAATTTTGGTATAGGTAAGGAGGAATATAGAGCTTTTATAATGGCACAGGAGGAGCTTAAGGACAACGGATTCATACTAATAAAGGAATATGAAAGTGCTTTAGATAAAATAGGTGCTGCTTTAGAGGAAAAGAGTTTCGATAAAGCAGAGACTATGAATATTGGATCCAAACCCAATATAGATTTAGATTCTGAAAGAAAAAAATATTTAGATATCCAGGCTGCCATAGTTACCAAGAAAAAAATTAGAATGAGTTACTTTTCGCTAACTTCAGGGGTACACGAAAGGGTTGTAAGACCTTATGCAGTATTTAGGTACAGCGGATTCTGGTATTTTATAGGTTATTGTCAGTTGAGAGATGAAATAAGAGAATTTAAAATAGCCCGGATAAAGAACTATGAGATTCTAGAAGAAAAGTTTGAGAAGCCCAAACATTTTAATTTAAAAGTCTATATGAAAAATGGAATGGGAATTGTTTATGATGATAAAGTATTTGATGTGAAAATTAAAATAAATTATCCTACATCAATAAGGGTAATGGAAAAAGTTTGGGTAGAAAATCAAAAAATACACTTTAATGATAAGGATAACTCAATAACATTTGAAGCTAAAACTACAGGGATAGAGGACATAAAGAAATGGGTGCTTGGGATGGGATCTGATGCTGAGGTAATAGAACCTGAAAATTTGAAAACTTCAGTAATAGAAGAGATAAATAAAATAAAGGCTATTTATTGTAAAGAGAATTAAATAGTAGTTAATTATAAGCAAAGGACAAGCTGTCGGCAATTATATTTCGCTGACAGCTTTTTTAATTGTAGTAATGCTGCGTATTTTTAATAAACTGTACTTATTAAAATGTATTGTGACATAAATAAGGCCGCAAGGGATGATACAATAGAATTACTAAAGTCAACAGTAGAAGTTAAAAATAAAATTTAATTATTATAAAGTTACAAAAACAAAGTACATTAGGGGGAGCCTAGAAAAGTGAATTAGCTTTTTAGAATTTAAAGATAAATATTGGGGGTAAGAGTTTAAATGAATTATGAGAGTATGAATAAAGAAACTCTTGTTAAAATCTTAAGAGAAAAGGATAACCTGTTAGAAAAATTAACTTCTGAAAGGAAAAAATTGAATTACTATGCAAACATAGATCCTATGACTGGTGTACTAAATAGAAGGTCAGGATTGGAGTTACTAAGTAAAGAATTTGGACTATCAGAACATAATGATAGAAATCTAGTTGTTTCTTTTGTTGACGTAGATAGATTAAAAATAATAAATGATAACTTTGGACATGAAGAAGGAGATAAACTTTTAATAAGTGTGGCACAAATCCTTAAAGAAAGCATTAGAAAAACTGACTTTGTAATTAGGATGGGGGGAGATGAATTTATAGTGGTATTTCCTAAAACAACAATAGAAGAGGTTAATAAAGCATGGCATAGAATTTTAAAGAAAGTGGAAGAGATTAATAAAAATAATGATAGTTATGATTTTAGCTTGAGTTATGGAGTTTATGAATATAACAAAGAAACAGAAAAGGGAGTGTCCATTACAGACATAATAAAAAAGGCTGATACAGAAATGTATAAGGAAAAGAAATTAAAAAATGAATATTTTTCTAAAGTCTGAAGTTTATGCTACAATTGTTTCTACAAGGATTTATCAATTTTATAAATTAAAGATCAAGCTTGGTATATATGCTATGTATAAATTACAAAAGATAAGTTTATTCAATAATATACCATTATAAAAATAAAAGCTGATATGTTAAAATTAAGCATAGCAGAAACAAGTTTAAATATAAAAGAATGGTGAAGTTATGGAAATTATCAATGAGAAAAAATGCCTTGAAAATTTTATTTATAATAATGAAGATATGGAAAAATTAGAGGCAATAACTAATGAATTTAATATTTTTTCGGCACTGAATATAATAAGGAAAGAAGTTCGTCATTCAGACTTTTTAGCATGGCTCCTGAATCCTCTAGAGAGTCATGGCTTAGGAGACTATTTTCTTAAATTGCTTTTAAAGGATGTTTGCATAAGAAACAATAATGACTCTATATCAATATTTGATGTAGATGGTATTAATTTCGATAACGCTGCAGTACTCAGAGAATGGCATAATATAGACATATTTATTAAAGACGATAGTTCAAAAATATTATGTGTAATTGAAAATAAAATTGATACTTCTGAGCATAGCAATCAACTTCAAAGATATAGGGATATAGTGGATAAGGAATTTATCGAGTATAAAAAAGTCTTTGTATATCTAACCAAATATAAAGAAATCCCTTCCGATGAAGAGTACATACCTTATGGATATAAGGATATCGTTAATTTAATAGAAAAGCTAGTAAACAATAAAAAAGATAAACTAAGTGAAAGAATTTTATATGCAATAAGTGATTATAAAGAGATGGTTAGGAGATATATCGTGGAAAATTCTGAAATACAAGAAATTTGTAAAAAAATATATAAGCAACATAAAAAAGCATTAGATTTAATTTATCAATATAAACCGGATATACAATCAGAAGCAGTTGAATGTATTACAAGTGTATTAAACGAAAATAGGGAAACTATTTCTATGGATGATTCAGCAAAAGCATATTTAAGATTCATACCTAAAGAACTGGATTTTTTACCTAAAACATGTTCATGGACAAGTAGTAACAGAATCTTATTATTTGAAATAAGAAATTTGGTACGTCCTGTAGATAAAATAGAAATGTTATTACTTGTAGGACCTTGTGAGCAAAATATTAAAGATACCTTATTCGAACTGGCTCAAAATAACTCTGAAATTTTAAAGGTCAATAGCAAGCAAACTGCAAAATGGTGTTGTATTTATAAAAAAACACTAATAGATATGAAGAAGTATGATGATGAAGAGGAAAATGGGGAGCAAATAAAAGAAGATCTTACAAAAAATTTAGAGAAATTTATAAATATAGAATTGCCTAAAATAATTAGTGATATTAAAAAATGTGAGCAAGTGTTTGTGAAGGAAAGAGGGTAGGTATTTTTATGTCATGGATAGATATCACTGAAGAGGATAAAAAAATTTTTGAAGAATACAATTTGCCAGCATTTGAGTATCTCTATTTATGGCAATACTTATCAACTTACCAGAGATACAAAGCTAATAGAATATCTGATTTATTATTGCAGATAGAGTATGTAATTAATGGCTTGAATCGGACTAAAAGATTGCCACCGAATTACAAGTATTTACTTAAAGGGAAAAGGTGGAATGGATTCGAGGGAATAATTATTGAAAAGGAGGAACATCCACCATACTATGTTAGTAAAAAAGTATAGAATAGATCACATCTATATTATAAAAACCACAAAAGCTCAACAGTTTATAGATGCAACAGAGATTGTGCAGGAATAGGTAGAAAAAGTAAAATTAAAAATCGAATAACTATAGTCTGTGCGCCTCGTACCGCAGCTGGAGTAACAATAAACTAAAGTTAGGAAGCTGGCAGAGTATATATTTCTGTGAATTTGATGGACAAAGAACTAGAGTGTTCTATGTAAAAATAATTTAAAAGCCAATGCTTAGCAACTAAGCATTGGCTTAAAATTTCTAAAAATAATCTCAAAAATACCGGTACTATAACTTTGACAACTTTATCATAGTATTACGTAATTTTACTTCCTTACAGGAATCCAAAGTTCACATCTATAATCAGGGGAGGACATATCTCCTATAGGAAATACATCAATATCCGGTGCACAATCATGCTGATATCCAGTAGAAGGCATCCACTCTGAATATATTCTTCTAAGAAGCTCATGTAAAGCTTCAGGAACTGGACCTACTGATTCAAATACAGCCCAGGTTGCAGCAGGGATGGTTGCGGAAATATATCCTTTCGGAAGGGGATCCTTTATTTCCTCAACTGCTATCATATAATTAAATTCATCTGTAAATTTATCAAAGTCCTTAGATACACCTAGAACACCAAGCTTGCCTGCCTTTGATGTAAGCCAATCATAGGAACCATCAGCCATACAATCGTACCAAAACTTAGGCACTTGTTTAAAGTTCTCTTCTCCGGACATTGTCATTCTTTTCTGCTTACCTACTACTTTAAAGCTTCCTTTTTCAACAATCTTATAATTCATATCTTTATCTCCTTTTATTGAAATATGAAAGGACAGCTTAGGATATGCCTTGAGACTTGCGCCCTGCTCTCGAGCTGCAGTAGGGCTTATTCCATGCAGTTTTTTAAAAGCCTTTGTAAAGGACTCTGGTGTTTCATAGCCATACTTATAGGCTACATTAATTATTTTTTCACCGGACAAAATATCCTGTGCAGCCAGTGTAAGTCTTCGTCTCCTTATATATTCTGCTACTGTAACACCGGTTATCATATGATACATACGCTGAAAGTGAAAAGGAGACGATAAGGCAATTTTTGATACCTTTTCAATATCAAATTTTTCATTAATGTTATCCTCTATATATTCAACTGCATTGTTCATTGCTTTAAGCCAATCCATAAAGCCACTCCTCTCTACATCTATAATAAATCTTTTACAGTTAGTTAGCCTGTCTTTAAATGCTATCTGATGACAGCTTTAAATAACTATTGGTATTTATTAGTTCTGTTGTTTTAATAATATTTTACCATACAGAAGCAATGATATAAGTTTCTACCAAAGGCATAGAGAAGAGGAAAACGTTTATCGCCTTTAGTCATTAGTAAAGTGATTAGTTTATCTTTGCACACTTTAGCACTTTAAGAATATCAAAATTAAACTAATTTAAATCTGGTTTTAAGGTGTATTTTTCAATCACAATGAATGCTGCTATAAATATTTCATACTTTATAAGCATAGGAATTAAATAGGCCAAGCACCAAAAATTCACCAATCCATGCAAGACTTCCTGAGAATAAATAAAAAATCAAAAGCGTGGAAACTTTATATTTGTTCCTTTTTATATATATGGCATAGGCAGCAATACTTACACCAAGAACGGCTAAACAAATATACCAAAATATATTTTTCATAGGACATCTCTAAAACATTAATTATATGTATAGTAATCTCTATTGTTTACTTTTAAGTGGTGTGATATTCAACAAAAGGCTATAGTCCCTTTAAATAGGACTTTCTTTGGTCGTTATGAATAGTCTTATGGTATAGGTGTGCTGACACATTGATTAATTTAAAAGGTATGTTATTACTTGTAATAAGATGAATTTTTAACTAAGGAAAATGATGGGAGAGGACATCAAGTGAATTCTGCTGCTTACCAGTAAAATCTGTGATATATAGATAATATTAACTAATTTTAGCCCAAGTAGGATATAATAAATTATAGACTAAATACATTATATTCAGTCTATGTATAAATTAAGTAAAATAAATAGGTATATAGTAATATGTACTAGATATTTTAAGGAGGTAGTTACTTATGAAGGAAGTGGAAATTAAAACTAGTTCGGGGATTAGCATATTCTTTATTAATTTACTATTATTTATTTTAGCAGCTGCCCTATTTATTATAGGTATTAATGCAGGAAACAATGGGTCTACAAAACTATCTGTAATATTAATTATTATTGCCGTCATCAGCTTTGTAATATGGATACTGATGTTTCCGGGTTTTTTCATTCTTCAACCTAATGAAGGAGCTGCACTTGTCCTTATGGGAGCATACAAGGGAACAGTTAAACAATCAGGTTGGCATTGGGCAAACCCATTTTATACTAAAAGGAAGGTTTCTCTACGGTCTAGAAACCTTAATGGTGAAAGGTTGAAGGTTAATGATGAAATGGGTAATCCCATTGAAATTGCCACTGTTGTTGTTTGGAAGGTTAATAATACTGTGGAAGCATTGTTTAATGTTGAAAATTACTCAGAATTTGTAAAAGTACAAAGCGAGTCTGCCTTAAGACACCTAGCTGGCATGTACCCTTATGATATAACTGATGATACAAAACAAATTTCTCTTAGAGGAAGTGCAGATGAAGTTTCAGAAGCACTAAAAAATGAGCTTCAGGAAAGGGTTGGAAAAGCAGGAGTGATTGTTGAAGAAGCAAGGCTTAGCCATCTTGCCTATGCCCCAGAAATTGCCGCATCGATGCTTCAAAGACAGCAGGCAGCTGCTATAATTGCAGCACGCCAGAAGATCGTTGAAGGAGCAGTGGGGATGGTTGAAATGGCTATTAATAAATTAGGTGAAAATAAAGTAGTAGATTTAGATGACGAAAGAAAAGCAGCTATGGTAAGCAACTTAATGGTTGTGCTTTGTGGTGAAAGGTCTACCCAGCCTATTGTTAACACTGGAACACCTCATAATTAGAGGCTGCATAATAGTAATATAACTGTCCTAGTAGTGACAAAGTATAAATTGAAAACATAAATTGCTAATTCAGGAGTTGAATATGTAATTGATCATATAACAGCAAGCCAATGCTTAACGTACAAAGCATTGGCTTGAAATCTCTAAAGATAACCTTCAAAATACTGACACCTATCTTTCGATAGGTGGGTACCTCCCAGAACTTAACACAGTTGAAGCGAACAGCTGCTTGGACTTTAACTCTAGTATATGATATAATACCACTTAACCCCACAAAGAAAGATTTTGTATTTAATAATTTTAAAAATAAAACAGAAGAGGAAGATAAAAACATGACAATGGAATTGGAGAAATACTATAATAAGTTTTGTGAGGATAAGAGATTGACAAGAAAATATGGACAAGTTGAATATATAACTTCTATGAAATATATTCATGAGTATTTAGGGAATAATAAGAAGGCAAAAATCTTAGATGTTGGTGCAGGGACAGGCAGATATTCTGTACAGTTAGCAAATGAAGGATATGATGTTACTGCAGTTGAACTTGTGAAACATAACCTAGGTATTTTAAAGTCAAAAGGAAGTACAGCAAAAGCCTTTCAGGGAACAGCATTAGATTTATCAAGATTTTCAGAAAATACTTTTGATATGACCTTGGTGTTTGGACCAATGTATCATTTATATACATTGGAGGATAAGGTAAAAGCCCTTCAAGAGGCAAAAAGAGTAACAAAGCCTAGCGGTGTTATCTTAGTAGCATATTGTATGAACGAATATAGTGTGTTAACCTATGGGTTTAAGGAAAATAATATTCGTGACTGTATTGAGAATGGGAAACTTACTGATGATTTTCATGTTATATCAGAACCGAAAGATTTATATGATTATGTAAGAATTGAAGATATTAATAAATTAAATGAAGAAGCAGGACTTAGGAGAATAAAAATAATTGCAGCGGATGGACCAGCTAATTATATGAGACAAGTTATAAATGCTATGGATGAAGAGACATTTCAAGTTTTTCTTAATTATCACTTTTCCACCTGTGAAAGACCAGATTTGCTTGGAGCAAGTGCACATACATTAGACATTTTGATAAAGGAATCAAGTGAGGAAGATGCAGTAATTGAGGCTAAAGAAGTGGAATTACTTGATTGAGAATAATAAATCACATGAGGGTTGAACCTTATGTGATTTTTTGATACAACTCTCAAAAATGGTAAAAAAGAAAGTTATTACAGGTAAAAAAAGGATGTAATATTAAAATGTGAAGTATAATTAAAGCAGAGGAGTTTAGCTAGGAAAGACACAGAAATCACTATTTTAAAGTTAAAATATGAAACCATAAAACAATATTAATTATTAGTGAAAGGAATTGTTAGACATGAAATTACTCATACATGATTTAGAAACTAAGGATTTTGAAAAATTATATCCTAATTCATTAGATGAGACAATGATTATTTCTAATGATGGTACTATACATCACTGCATAGGATGCTTTGGATGCTGGGTGAAGACACCTGCAGCCTGTGTAATAGGTGATAAATACGGAGATATGGGAAAATCTCTATCAAAATGTAAAGAGGTAACTATTATAAGCAGATGTTGTTACGGTGGATTTAGTCCATTTGTAAAAAATGTGTTGGATAGAAGTATTTCCTACGTACACCCTTACTTTGCAACAAGGAATGGAGAGATGCATCACCGTAGACGATACGAAAATCATTTTGATATGAGGGTATGGTTTTATGGTGAAAATATAATGGAAAGAGAAAAGCAAACTGCTAAAAGGTTGGTAAAAGCAAATTCTATCAATTTAGATTGTAAAGTTTGTGGTATTACATTTGTTAACAGTATTGAGGAAATGGAGGGGCAGATTCTATGAAGATAGCTCTTATAAATGGAAGCCCAAAAATGAAAGACAGTGCGTCTAACTATATCTTACAGGAATTGAAGGCTTTTTTGGAGAAGAATAGTAATATAATTACTGAATATTACTTTAGAAAGCCACAGTTGAGTAAAAAAGAGATGGAAGAACTAATAGAGTATGATATTTTAGTATTTGCATTTCCTCTATATGTGGACGGAATTCCATCTCATTTGTTAAATTGCCTTATTCAATTAGAAGGGTATTTTGCAAACATAAAGGAAAAAGAAATTATGGTTTATTCCTTGGTTAACTGTGGGTTTTATGAAGGTCATCATAATGAATTAGCAATTGAAATGATGGAAAATTGGTGTGCAAAAGCAGGACTTAGGTGGGGACAGGGGATTGGTATTGGAGCAGGCGGAATGCTCCCAGCTTTGAATAATGTTCCAATTGGTCATGGGCCTAAGAGAAACTTAGAAAAGGTATTAAAAAAACTTGCAGATAATATAGTGAAATGTACTTCAGAAGAGAATATATTTACTACAGCAAACTTTCCAAGAGTATTATATAAACTTGCCGCAGAAATGGGATGGCGACGATCAATTAAAGCAAATGGTTTAAAGAGAAAAGATCTATTTTTAAGAAAATAGGAAGGTTTCAAGTGCTTAAGAAGATTTATGAAATAAAAAGTAGATGTAAAAAACCTATGCTTAGAAATCGTTATCCAGGGACGTAGCCGCTCCTTACTCCGAGGGAGTATTAGAGCGGGTAGTCATCGGATAAATCTTATTATGATTATAAATATTTACTGCCTTCTTTTGCACTTAGGGGATGTAAAGTATTATTATCAATAAAACTTTTCACCCATTCTTTGTTTGTTTTGGAGAACTCCCTTAGTATCCAGCCAATAGCTTTATTGACAAAAAATTCTTTAGTATCTTTATTTTCAAGAATAATCTTTTCTAAAAGCTCAGTATCTGTTTTTTCTTTATATTTAAGCTGAAAAAGAAGAGATGTACGCCTTAACCATATATTGTCATTGATACACCATTTCATAATATATTCTTCAATTAAATAGGGATATTTACTACAAAGTTCTCCTACTACCTTTGGTGCTAGAATATCCGCAGCATCCCACCAGGACTTAGTAACAATAAGTTTTTCTATTTTTTCAATTTCAGTATCTAACATATAATCTTTCATTGCTACTAGGTAGTCAGCAGCGAGATATTGAAATTCACGCTCTGGCAAAGCCCAACATTTAAATACAAAATCCCAGTCAATTTCCTTTTTCTTTTTAGCTTCCTTTATAAAAGCTTTTTGTAACTCATTTCGTTTAGGTCTTTTCAACCCAAGAAAAGGGAATTGATTTTTCATATATGCAGACATAGGTAAAGCATTTTCCTCTGATTTATTTCTATAAAAAATCTCAACAATATCCACTTGATTCATGGCGATTTTAGGTTAAAACTTAACTACTCTAGGAGCAGTTGTAAATGAAGAAATTGTAGCTACTACCTCTTTTAAGTATAATACTTGAGTGTTTTCATCTGTTGCAGAATACATTGATTGTAAACTAGGATAACTGTCAAGCATACTTTGTTTTGCTTCTACACGGTCATCTTCAACGGCTACTGCCTGAACACGAATCCACTGACCATCATACATACCACAAATTTCAATCTTAGGATTTTTCATCATTTGTTTGGAAACATCTTTAGACTTTCCTGTCTGAATATATAATTTGCCTTCAAATATGTTAACTGTTCCAAAAGGACGTACTCTTGGTTGATCACCGTCCATTGTTGCGAGATAGTAAGTCTCACATTTCTTTAAAAATTTATAAACTTCTTCCATTAGTAATACCTCCAATACTTTAATATTTACATTTTTAGTACTTATAGTAGAATTATACCACTAAGACTGCTAAATACAAGTGATGGATGCAAGTAAAAAATAGCTTTAGTAGAAGAAGATGAAAGAACGACACTTTGCCTTTTCATAGCGGCCGGTGTTGATATAATACAAAAAAAAGTTGTAGTTATTACAAATATTATGAGTTTGATATATCTTTATCAAGATTATAAAATTAATGTATAACCTAGATTATAGGTTTTCAAATTGAAAGATGGTAGTTTTATATCAAACTTTAATAAATTCCCTCATGTTTTTAGCCCTTAAAAGTAGGAAATAGGGTTATTAAAAACCCTATTCAATTACACATGGGTTGTTAAGAAAATATCAATTTTAAATAAAAAAGGAGGAAAAAGATATGAAGAACAAATATTATCCACATCTTGCAAGTCCTATTAAGATCAACGGAGTTACTTTTAAAAACAGAATTTTTGGTGCACCAATGTCCAATCCGGAATTAGACCCAGACTGCAATATGCGTAAAGAAGACGTGGCATTTCATGAAAATCGTGCACAGGGTGGTCTTGCCAGTGTAGCCATTGGTCTTGGTATTGTAGATCCCATTGGTCGTACACACACTAAGGAAATAAAACTCTATGACGTAATGTCTCTCCCTTCACTTAGGGAAGCTGCAAATGCTATGCATCGTCACAATTGTAATGCAGTAATGGAGCTAGCTCACGGGGGGAAATATGGGAATGCCCGTGGTCATAACAATGCTGATGGCACATTAATTGGTCCAAATGATGAAGTAAATCCAGAAGGACTTCAGGTTCGCAGCATGACAGAGGAGGATATCTACAGAGTTGCGGATTGTTTTGCTGAAAGTGCAAAGCTTACGAAAGAAGCTGGCTTTGACATGGTACTTATCCACGGTGGTCATGGATGGCTGCTTGGTCAGTTCAGTTCTCCAACGATGAATCATAGAACAGATAAATGGGGAGGCAGTCTGGAGAATCGTATGCGTTTCTCAATGCTTGTAATAGAAAAAGTACGTGAAGCTGTTGGACCTAATTATCCAATCGAATTCCGTATGAGTGGAGCAGAGTATACGAAAGACGGATACACAATCGAAGAGGGTATCGAGATGGCCAAAATGCTGGATGGGAAGGTGGATATTATCCATGTTTCTGCTGGTATTCATGAAGACCCGGAGGTATTTACACTTACTCACCCATCTATGTTTATTGAACATGGATATAATGTATATCTTGCCTCTGAAATTAAAAAGCATGTTAAGACACCGGTTGCCACATTAGGGGGACTAAATGATCCGGACATGATGGAAGAAATTATTGCTTCGGGAAAAGCAGATATCATACAGGTTGCACGTCAATCATTAGCTGATCCATATTTCCCAGAGAAAGCATTTTCGGGAAATGCAGATGATATTAATCGTTGCTGCCGCTGCTACACCTGTTTCTTCAACTATTTAACGAACAGAACATTCTGTTGTGCCTTTAACCCAGTTGTTGGTAACGAACTAGAAAATAAGCATGCATTCCCAGCTACAACACCAAAGAAAGTTATCGTAGTGGGTGGCGGCCCAGGCGGTATGGAAGCAGCTATTACAGCGGCTAATCGAGGCCATTCTGTTACTCTTTATGAGAAAAACAGCGAACTTGGTGGACAACTTCTTTCTGAACAGTATATTCCTTTTAAACAGGATATGTTCAACTTTGTAAAGGTATTAAAAGGACGTTTGGAGAAATCAGCCGTTGATGTCCGTTTGAATACAGAGCTTACTGCTGAACAGGCAGCAGCAGAGAATGCTGATGTTGTTATTACAGCTATTGGTGCTAAACCGATTGTTCCACCAATTCCAGGAATTGATAATGAGAAAGTTGTTGGTCTTGAAGCTCTTCATCAGAAAGTTCCTGCACTTGGACAGAAGGTTGTTATCCTTGGTGGTGGTCTTGTTGGATGCGAATGTGCAATTTATCTGGATAGTCTTGGAAAGGATGTTACAATCGTTGAGATGAAAGGCGACTGGGCAGCAGATTCCTATTTTATGCACAAAAATGCAATGATAAGAGCAATGCGTGACAGCAATATCAAGATTAATATAAATACAAAGGCAAAGGCCGTTACAGCTGAGGGACTTGTCTGTGAGACAATGGATGGTGAAGTTACTTTTGAAGCCGACAGCATTTTGTTATCAGCAGGTGTGAAAGCTGACCGTGAAGTTGCAGACAGCTTCTATAACACAGCACCACGTGTATTTGAAACAGGCGACTGTATTAAGCCAGGTCGTGTGGTTGAGGCAGTTACAAACGGATACTACCGTGCACTGGATATTTAAATAGACAAGAATAATAATAATTTTACTTAGAATTTATAAAAAGGGCTTATTATCTGTAAATTAATAAGCTCTTTAAAAATAAAAATGTATAGATTAATTTTGAAGGGTGGTATTATGGACGATATAAAAATTCAAACTACAAATAGTTCGCCAAAAGAGGTTGAGGCTAGAGACGAAAATTCGGCATGGTTCAAGAGTTGCCTATATGCAGGATTAATTGGTGGATTGATCTCTGTATTTGCTCATATTTTATCCATAATATATATAGCTGCAGGAGTGCCCAATGACATTTCTTTAGTAGTAACTCTTTCTACGCTTCTATTATTAGGTGCTCTTACTACAGGTCTTGGGTGGTATAGTAAATTAGACAAGTATGGCCCAGCTGGAGGTATGTTACCCACAACTGGTCTTTCCGGTGCAATAACAGGTAGTGCAATGCAATCTAAAAAAATGGTGAACCTTTTTTTGAAAATGTTTACAAAGGATTTATGTCAGTTGCTCCAATTTTATTTTGGGGTTGGGTTACATGTGTAGCTGCAGGTATAATAATGGGATTGGCTAAGGGATAATTATTTATTAAAAAATAAGGATAAGGTGATGTTTCCTATGGATTTTATTAAAGTATTCATTACAGGCAGTATCATATGCTTTCTTGGACAACTTTTACTGACAAAATTTAAACTAACTCCACCTAAAATGCTGACAACAATCATTATTACAGGAGGGCTACTGCAGATTCTAGGCCTATATGATTATATTATAGCCTTTGGGGGAGAAGGTGCTCAGGTTCCAATTTCAGGTTTGGGAGCTTTGTTTGCTAATGCAGTTAAAACAGGAGTAGCTGAACATGGAATACTGGGAGTATTTATGTTTAATAACATTTTTTATAAAATATCAGGATTTGTTATTTTAATTGCTGTAGTTGTCTCTATAATTGCATCAATGCTTTTTAGTACTATAAAAGAAAAATAATAATATCAACATTAATGATAATAAACAAAAAAGGGGGAATTATTATGAAAATAAAAGCAGCAGTAGTTCATGAAAAAGGACAAGATTTTCAAATTGAGGAGGTAGAATTAGCACCACCAAAGGCGGATGAAATACTTGTAAAAATAGTATCAAGTGGTGTTTGTCATACTGATGAAGTTGCAAAACTACAAGTGATTCCGGTAGCTTTACCAGCAGTACTTGGACATGAAGGTTGTGGTATTGTAGAAGAGGTTGGTAGTGCTGTTACTGAGTTTAAAAAAGGTGACCCTGTTGGATTTTCCTTTGGATTTTGTGGACGTTGTGAAAACTGTCTAAGTGCCCATCAGCATGCCTGTGAGAATTTTAATGCAATTAATTTTGGCGGTGTGATGAGTGACGGCACAAAGCGTCTTTCCCAAAATGGACAAGAGATATCTTCTTTCTTTGGACAATCCTCCTTTGCAACTTATGCAGTGGTAAATCAAAACAGTGCAGTAAAAGTTGATGATGATATAGAGCTTGCATTGGTAGGACCTCTAGGCTGTGGTATTCAAACAGGTGCAGGTGCTGTATTAAATAGGTTAAATCCAAAGTTTGGTTCTACTATTGCGGTATTTGGATGTGGAACTGTAGGAATGAGTGCTATTATGGCAGCTAAAATTACAGGGTGTTCAAAAATTATTGCAGTAGGAGGAAATCCAAGCAGTTTAGAACTTGCAAGAGACCTTGGAGCAACCCATACTATAAACAGAAAAGAAACTGAGGATATAGTTGGCGAAATTAAGAAAATCACAAATGGAGGATGCCACTATGCAATTGATACCACTGGGGTTGCTGATTTTGTAAAGAAAGCCCTTGCCTCTGTCCGTTTCTTAGGTACTGCAGTGGTGCTAGGGGCAACTGGAGATTTGACCATTAATGTACAAGAAGAATTAATGGGCGAAGCAAAATCTCTAATTGGTGTTGTAGAAGGTGATTCTGTTCCAAAGTTATTTATTCCTCAATTAATTCAATACTACAAAGAAGGTAGATTTCCATTTGATAAATTAATTAAATTCTATGATTTTGAGGATATTAACAAAGCCTTTGAAGACTCTCACAATGGTAAAGTTATTAAAGCTGTATTAAAAATAAATTAAATAGAAGTAAAAAGGGCTGTCAAACTAAAATAATTAGTGGGACAGCCTCTTTTTGTACAAAAAATAAATCTACCACTGGGAACAGTGGAAGACTTAAGAGATGAGTTAATTAATAATAATCAATACTCCAATATATAATTTATGAAAGTTTTTAAAATAGAACTAAGTTGCTTGTCCCTTTTCAGTATAAACCCAATCTCCCATTTGAAGGATTGGTCACTAAAGGGAATAAAGCAGATGTTTTTTTGATTTATTTCATTGACAACATGCTCTACACATATAAATATGCCTTTGTTAAGATAAACTAAATTATTTAATAAATCAACCTCAGAGGATTCAAAAATTATCTTTGGAATAAAACCTGCTTCCCTACATTTACTAACTACAAGGTGGCGGAGTTCAAAGTTCTTATCAAATACAATAAAATTTTCATTTGCTAAATCTTTGAAGTCGATTTCTTTTTTTCGAGACAATGGATTTTTAGTGTGGACAATGAGGTATAGCTTCTCTGACTTAATAGGAATAAAATCTATATCTGCTAAATTAGATGGCAGTACACTACAGCCTATACTAAAAACTCCTCTCTTCACATGACTCTCGCATATAAGATCTGCATATTCATGCTTCTTAACCTTAATGTCAGCGTATGTATCACAAAAGTCAATGAGAATATTAGGGGATAAGGATCGCAATACTCCGGGAGCAACGCATAAAGATATGGTACCTCTCTGGAGATTGAATTTATCTTTAACTTCACTTGTTATTGATTCTAATTCCTCTAATAAATGTTTCGCTTTTTCAAGTAAAAAGTTTCCGGCATCGGTAAGCTCGATTCCCCTTGGAGTTCTATGAAACAACTGTATTCCAAGTTCATCCTCCAAATTTTTGATCGTCTTGCTAAGAGCTTGTTGTGTTATAAAGAGGCTTTGTGATGCCAGTGTGAAGCTTTTGTCCTCAGAAACTTGTACAAAATATTTTAACTGTTTCATATCCATAAATTCCATCAACCCTTTTACACTAAAATAGTAAGTCTTGAGTATAACTCTTATCATTATTTCAATACTCCATAGAGTAAAAAAATCATTATCACCTAAATTATAACAGATTTGTTTGGTAATTTATTATACCATAAAAATTACAAGCAGAATGCAAGTTTTGAGAGAAGTATCTATGTGAAAAGCTATAATAACTGATGTTTTAGCAAATAGTATGAAATAGGATGAATTTTAATTTCACAAAAATAAATAACTTATGTTATATTTAGAGTTAAGAATATATTAGCAATTATATAATTGAGGGGGGATTAAATGAAACTTGTAAAGTATATGAGGAGCATTTTCGCTGGGATTTACGGAAGTCTTAAAAGGTTTCCAATAACTATATTGTTTTCAGCTTCTGTAGCCGCTGTGCTTATAGTAATATCGGAAACTACTTCGCGAGAGAATACTTTAGGAAGAGTAGCTATGATTCTTGGACTGGGGATTCCTATTTCACTATGTATAAAGCTTCTATTTGAGAAAAGAGATGAAAAAAATATCTACAAGCTTGCAGCAGGTTATATAAGTGGTTCTTTATTCCTGATTTTATATTACTTTTTATTCTTAAAGAACATGACCATGGTTCCTGCTACAAGGTATATTGCGGTAAGTCTTGTACTATATCTAGCTTTTCTTTTTATACCATACTTTATAAAGAGAGAACAATTTGAACTTTACGTTATAGTTGTGTTTACAGGGTTTTTTATTACTATAATTTATTCGATTGTATTACAGGGTGGACTTTCTGCAATTTTGTTTACAATAGATAAACTTCTTGGAATAAAAGTTTTAGGTAAAGTTTATTATTATACATGGCTGCTGGTAGTTTTTTTATTTGCAGTATCCTATTTTCTTTCAGGAATACCACCTAAAAACCGAGAATTAAATCTAAAATCCTATCCGAAGCTGTTAAGAATACTACTTTTATACATTGTAATGCCACTTTTGACTGTATATACAATAATACTTTATATATATTTCGGAAAGATAATAGTAACAATGCAGTGGCCAGTAGGTATAGTTTCACACCTAGTTTTATGGTATTCAGTTATTGTTACTATAGTACTATTCTTTATTACACCTATAAAAGATGAAAATATATGGCAAAATAAGTTTTTTAAATTTTTTCCTAAAGTAATCTTACCGCTTATAATAATGATGTTTATTTCTATCGGTATAAGAATAAATGCCTATGGAGTAACAGAGAAAAGATATTTTGTTGTTATTTTAGGTTTGTGGGTATTTTGTATAATGCTGTATTTCTCTTTTGCTAAAAAGTTGAGGAATATAGTAATTCCTATTACTCTTTCTATTGTTACTTTGATTTCTGTATTTGGTCCTGTTAGTAGTTACTCTATTTCAAAGATGAGCCAGAATAATAGGTTTGAAAAAATTCTTGTAAAAGATAATATGATTAAGGATGGAAAGATACAAAGCTCTCTTGATATATCTCAAGAAGATAAAGCTCAGATAAGCAGTATACTTGATTATTTTAACAGGAATCACAGCTTAAAAGATGTTAAATATCTTCCGGAAAACTTTAAATTAGAAGACATGAAAAAGGTATTTGGATTTGAATATGTTGTTCCAAACTACCTAGGTCCTGAAGGATTCTTTAATTTTATGAGAGATCCATCGGAAAGGGTTGTAGATATAAAAGGATATGATTATCTATTTGACATGAGGACTCTTAATGGAGAGGGTACTGTATCAAATGCTCCTTTAACTGCAAATTATAATTATGAAACTGCCGTTGTAAAAATAAATTATCATGGAACTGAAGTATATACTAAAGATTTAAACTCTTTTGCAAGGAACCTTTTCCATAAACAAAGTGCAGCTTTAAATAAAAACTTTATATCACCAGAGGACATGACATTTGTAGAAGAAAACGATAAAGTAAGTGTTAAATTTATTCTCTTAAACGTAGCAGGTAGTAAAAATCCATCAAGTGGAGAGTTGAATACTAATGGAATTGAATTCTATATTCTTGTAAAAATCAAGTAGCATGGCATTTCTTCAGAGATTTCACATTTAAATTCCAGCAAAAACAAAATTTTTTGCTGGAATTTAGATGGAAAGTTTCTGTATATTAATTAAAGTAGTTTGCTTTATATAATAAAAGATGATATACTTAGTAAGTAACTTAAATAAATAGTATTAATTTAAACACGAATATATTTCAATGAGTACTTATAAAATAGTATAATGATATCGAAATTTTATTAGTGAATTATTACAAAGAATTTAAGAATAATAAGGTTTCGGAGGTACACATTATATGAATGGTACAGTTAAATGGTTTAACGCAGAAAAAGGATTTGGATTTATTACAGGAGAAGATGGAGTTGATGTTTTTGCACATTTTTCTCAAATAAATTCAGATGGTTTTAAATCACTTGAAGAAGGTCAAAAAGTTTCTTATGACGTAGTTAAGGGACCAAAAGGACCTCAAGCAGAAAATATTACAGTTATTTAATTAATGAATATTTTACCCCTTAAATAGATAACTATTTAAGGGGTTTTTAGTTGTTAAAAATTAAAAACACCAATTTAAAAGGAGAACAAATGTTATTTGAAAATTTAAACTTAATTAAGCCTATTCAGAGGGCTTTAAAAGCTGAAGGATACACAAAACCTACACCTATACAACAGAAATCTATTTTACCAATTCTAGAAGGTAAGGATTTTCTTGGATGTGCGCAGACAGGTACTGGAAAAACAGCAGCTTTTGCTATTCCAGTATTGCAAAATCTTTTTAATGATAAAATAACCTCTGAGAAAGGAAAGCGATATATTAGGGCATTAATATTAGCTCCTACTAGAGAATTAGCTATTCAAATTGAAGAAAACTTCACAGCCTATGGAAAATATATGGATCTTAAAAATACAGTTATTTTTGGCGGTGTATCACAAAGTTCTCAGGTAAGGGCGCTAAAGTCTGGAGTGGATATTTTAATTGCAACGCCAGGTAGACTACTTGATTTAGTACAACAAAAATACATTGATCTACACCATATAAAATATCTTGTCCTTGATGAAGCAGATCGTATGCTTGATATGGGGATGGTCCATGATGTTAAACGAATAATAGCAGAGGTGCCGAAGGTTAGGCAAACTATGCTGTTTTCTGCAACCATGCCAAGAGAAATTACTAAGTTAGTAGACTCTATTCTTATAGATCCAGTAAGGGTAGAAGTAACACCAGTTTCATCCACTATTGATACTATTCAGCAAGGAGTGTACTTTGTACAGAAGAAAAATAAGAAGTCTCTGCTTATTGATTTGTTAAAAGATAAATCTATTGTCTCTGCTTTAGTATTTTCACGAACAAAACATGGGGCAAATATGATTACTAGATATCTTGACAAGGCGGGAATAAATGCACAGGCTATTCATGGAAATAAGTCTCAGTCTGCAAGACAACTTGCCTTAAATAATTTTAAGGAAGGGAAAACAAGGGTATTAGTAGCAACAGATATAGCTGCAAGAGGGATTGACGTAGAGGGATTATCCTATGTAATTAACTATGACTTACCTAACATACCAGAAACCTATGTTCACAGGATTGGACGTACTGGAAGGGCAGGGCTTAAAGGAATTGCAGTTTCCTTTTGTGATGAGGAAGAAAAGGAATACCTTAGCGATATTCAAAAGCTTATAAGAAAAGTCATACCAGTAATTGAAGATCATAAATATCCAGTAGAAATTACAGAACCAGTAGTAAATAGGATTAAACCTAAAAACGATTCTAACAAAAAGAGTAATTCTAACAGTTATTCTAACAGGCGTAAAAGTGCAGTTAAAAGTAATGGTTTTAAAAAATAAAGAAGCTTTGAAGCATTAGATAGTATTATACTTCTCGGTAAATATTAGTAAGGGTACAGTAATAAAATTTACTGTACCTTTTTTTGTACATTATTCTATTATAGACTGCACTCTACCAATACTGCCATCTTGCAATCTTACTTCTGGTTTACAATGGAATATAAAAGTTACTGAAAAGGATTCCTTTGATATAATTAAAAAATTTGAAGCCACCTTTGAAAGCTACTGGATAAAATGTACACCTCCCAAATTTCGAAGTGGGGTGGTGTACACAATTTAGCGATAACATTTAAAATAGTTTTGATATTAATAGCAAATAGAATTATAATAATAGTAATCACCATAAAGAGAGAGGGTGTTAACTTGAAGTTTAGTCTTTATGGTATAAGTGAAGAATTACTTGATAAGCTAAGTTTTGAAAGTAAGCTTGGTAAAAGTTTAAAGAATACTCTAAGAAAATTCGAAAAAAATGATTTAATTAATGAAATACTTGACTTAAAAGAATTTTATGAAAGTACTGATTTACTAAAGGGTGTTAATTTTCCTTATAGGGTAAAATCCATACAATCATGTTTATTAAAATATGAAAAGTACTATCCTCATATAGAAGTTAATAAATGCTTTAATGATATACTTGGAATTAGAATTATATTAAATGATTATAGTGAAGCTTTAGAACAAGATTTAAGTATATTTAAGGTTGCGAATATGATAAATGGAAAAGCTAATGATGATGGATATCGAGGACTCCATTTATATTATCAGAAGACGAATAAATATTATCCTATAGAGATTCAAATAAATACTAAGCATGATAGGACTATGAACGATTGGCTTCATGTACATTTGTATAAGTATGAAAAAAACAGTACTATAGGTGAATTGTTAAGAAGAAAATATGACAGTGGAGAAATTAAAAATGAATCTGGTTTTAGGGAGGTATTAAAAAATGTGTTATCTAGTAGCGAAGAAATTTGATAAAGAGGGTAGTTTGGTATTAGAATTAGAGCAAGGTCAAAGATTGGCATCATTATCGAAATATTTAACATTAACAACACTTGAAAAAGGTGTACAGATAGTAACGCTTAATGATTTGGAAAGTTTTAAAGAATATTTCCCGTATACAGTTATTGATGATGAAGTTGAATATATTTCAAGAGTAGTAAAAATGTAGATTGGATACTATTAAACGGAGCCATTTGTTTTAAAAAATGCACAGATAGTCTTACTTAAAGAAAGCCGACTAATTATATAATGATACTAAACTATTTTATCAATACGTGGCACTAAATATAATTTTCTTACCTTATGAATTCTTGCTGAAAAACTCACGGATAGTTACTAAACTTTGTACCAAGTCAAAGGAAGAATACAGGTTATGGCAGGAACTTAAGAGAGTTAACTCTGATGTTTACACAAAGGTAAGTAAAAAGATTAATGTCATAGTAGAATTGATGGTTTTAGTATTGGTGGTATTAATATATGTAAATGATGAAGTTATAGTAGTTGAAAGATAATGAATTAAAAAGCAAATAGAAACTTCCAGTTTCTGTTACCATTTAGGAGGTCATAGAAATAGCTGGAAGTTTCTGTTTGCTTATTATATATACATAGAAATCTGCATTATTCTATTATAGACTGCACTCTACCAATACTGCCATCTTGCAATCTTACTTTAATTCCTCTAGGGTGAAATTTAGAATTTGTTAGTATATCTTTTACAATACCCCTTGTTAGCTTACCTGTAGGTTGATCTTTCTTAAGTACTATGTCAACAACTCTTCCAGTATAAATATTTTCTCTATTTTGTCCGTTCATATTTTTTATCTCCTTAATGTTGTATATTTTATTACTCGTAGATTATAGCATTATTTTTAGCTTAAGTGAAATTTATTAAACTATGAATAAAATAAGGGTCGCAAAGGAAAATTTTAAGGATGACCTATAAAATGTAGAGGGAAAGGTAAGGAAAATTGTCATTTTTACATGCTATTACCAAGATATGATAAAATAGTAATGTATTATGATATTATAAAAAAGCTGGAATAGGCAGGGGGCATATTAGCAATGATAAAAGAAGGAATTTACGAGCAGCTTATATACGAAGATCTTAAAAATAAATTGAAGGAATTAGATTTAGATAGGTATCTTATGCAAAAAGAGGCCATAGATGTAGAAGAAGCTAAAACCATATTGACAAGTTACATATCCTCAGTGGTTAAAAAGTGTCTAAGGTTTATAAGGGAAAATAACAAACAAAATGATAAGGAAGCCCTGCTTTCACAAATAAAGGCCTGCAATGAGCTTATTAAAAGCTTAAGTAAGATGGCAGATGAAAAAAATATTGAAGGTCTAAAGATTGAT
Source organism: Clostridium tanneri (assembly GCF_033659955.1). Taxonomy (NCBI): domain Bacteria; kingdom Bacillati; phylum Bacillota; class Clostridia; order Eubacteriales; family Clostridiaceae; genus Clostridium; species Clostridium tanneri. Next base: position 37,593 of record NZ_JARUJP010000021.1, on the reverse strand, counting down.
GAAGAAGGGGAAATGCTTACAGCCTTATATTCAAAAATAAACAATATCAAAGCTGTAAAAGAAACAAAGTCAGTAAGACCTGTAACCCCACTTTCCCAAAGTTCACTTTTCACTGGCTCAAAGCAGGAGCCTAATATGATGAGCGAGTTGAAGAAGGAAATACTATGCTGTGATTCTATTGATATGTTAGTGTCCTTTATTAAATGGAGCGGTTTAAGATGTATAATTGAGGAGCTTAGAGAGTTTACAGAACAGGAAAATCATAAACTTAGAATTATTACGACTTCCTACATGGGAGCCACTGATTATAAAGCTATAGAAGAACTTAGTAAACTGAATAATACAGAAATAAGGGTATCCTATGATACTGATAGAACAAGGCTTCACGCAAAGGCTTATCTTTTCAAGAGAGAAACAGGCTTTACTACAGCCTATATAGGCTCTTCTAATTTATCTAGTGCAGCTCTTACTTCTGGTTTAGAATGGAATATAAAAGTTACTGAAAAGGATTCCTTTGATATAATTAAAAAATTTGAAGCCACCTTTGAAAGCTACTGGAATGACGATGAGTTTACTATATTTAATGGAAGCCTAGAAGAAGATAAAAAAAGACTTAGAACTTCTCTTAAGAAGGAAGGCAAGGTTGATGATATTACTGACACTATATTTAGCTTAGATATACATCCCTACTACTATCAGAAGGAAATATTAGAAAAATTAAAAGCTGAAAGAATATTATTTGGTAGAAATAAAAATCTTATAGTAGCTGCTACAGGAGTTGGAAAAACAGTTATTGCAGCTTTTGACTATAAAGACTTTACAAAAGAGAATAAAAAAGATAAAAACAGACTTTTGTTTATAGCTCATAGAGAAGAAATATTGAAACAGGCTAGAGATACCTTCAGAGCCATACTAAAGGATAACAACTTTGGAGACCTATACGTAGGTGGTAACATACCTGAGTCCATAGATCATTTATTTATGAGCATTCAAAGTTTTAATTCCTCAAAGCTTTATGAAAAGACTACTGCTGATTTTTATGACTTTATTATTGTAGATGAGTTTCACCATGCTGAAGCACCATCCTATGGAAAACTTCTAGATTATTATAAACCAAAGATATTACTAGGGTTAACTGCTACTCCAGAAAGAATGGATGGTAAAAATATTCTAGAACGGTTTGATGATAGAATAGCAGCGGAAATGAGGTTGCCAGAAGCCATAGATAAAAAGCTCTTAAGTCCTTTTCAATATTTTGCAATATCAGATAGCATAGATTTGTCAAAATTAAAATGGACTAGAGGAGGCTATGACAAACAGGAACTTGAGAAGGTATATACAAGCAATGACCTTAGAGTAAATGGAATAATAAGCAGTTTATATAAATATGTTACGGATATGGATGAAGTTATTGGACTTGGTTTCTGTGTAGGTGTAGAACATGCTAAATATATGGCAGATAAATTTACTAACAGCGGCATACCTTCAATTGCAGTACTTGGAGAAAGTAATAGTGAGGAAAGAAACAATGCTAAAAGAAGACTTATAAATGGTGAAGTAAAATTCATATTTACAGTAGATTTATATAATGAAGGTGTAGATATACCAGAAATAAATACTGTATTGTTTTTGAGACCAACGGAAAGTTTAACAGTGTTCCTACAACAATTAGGAAGAGGCCTTAGACTATGTGAAGGGAAAGAATGTCTTACAGTCCTTGACTTTGTAGGTCAGGCTCATAGGAATTATGATTTTGAGCAAAAATTCAAAGCACTTATTGGAAAGTCAAAGCATTCAGTGGAGTATAACATAAATAATGGATTTTTAAATTTGCCTAAAGGCTGTTACATACATCTAGAAAAGCAGGCTAAGGAATATATATTAAGAAATATTAAAGCTGCAAAGCTAACAAAAGCCAGTATTATAAGTAAATTAAGATATTTTAAAGAAGATACAGGTAAAAAGTTAACCCTGGGTAATTTTTTAGAACATTATAACTATACCCTTATTGATGTTTACGGCAAAAATGGGGACAGAAGCTTTACTAGAATGAAGGTTGAAGCAGGTTTAATAGGGGATTATACAAATAAGGATGAAGAAGTTCTTACAAAGAGAATTAAAAACCTGTTTCATATTAATTCAAGAAAGCTTATAGAATTTTCAGTGAAGACGTTGACATCAAAATCTAAACTAGAAAGCAGCAATTTAAATGAAGAAGAAAAGCTTATGCTGGGTATGTTATATTACAGTTTTTATTTAGATGCACCAGAAAAACTAGGTTTTAAGTCTTTCGCAGATGCTTTAGATAAGCTTTATATTCATAATAAGGAAATGATAGAAGAAGCTCTAGAAATCCTTCAATATAACTATTTACATATTGACTTTGTAGATAAAAATGTTGACCTAGGATTACCTAGTCCACTAGACTTACACTGTACTTACTCTATAGATCAAATTATGGCTGCTCTAAGCTACTTTAATGAAAATAAAAAACCATCCTTTAGGGAAGGTGTAAAGTATTTTAAAGAAATGAAGCTAGATGCCTTTTTCATAACCTTAAATAAATCAGAAAAGGATTATTCACCTTCTACTCTCTATGAGGACTATGCTATAAATGAAAAGCTATTTCATTGGCAAAGTCAAAGCAGGACTTCTGTAGAAAGTGAAACTGGTCAGAGGTATATTAACCACTTGAAGACAGGCAATAAGGTAATCTTGTTTGTAAGGGAGAATAAGAAGAGGGACGGGTTAACAGCACCTTATACTTATCTTGGAGAGGCTGAGTATGTAAGTCACAGCGGTAATACACCTATTAGCTTTGTGTGGAGGCTGAAAGAAGAGATGCCAGCAGGAATGATGGGAGCGGCTAATAAGGGAGTGGTTTAGGAGAAGGATATGAAAAAAGGCAACAAGAAAAATATATATACAAAATGTTCGTAAGAAGTGGATATAAGGTTGAAGTTTATATAGTAATCACCCTGAGAGTATCTGTATTTCAAGTATGCATTATTATGAAATTTATTTACATCATATTACAAAATATTGTTAAAAATAATGACTTCGGATATAATTAAAATAGTTAAGAAGAATGAAGCAATGGAAGATATTTAAATATTCTAGATTATGAGGGATAAGGGTTTTGAGCAGCTTGCTATGGTAATTAGAAAAAAGGAAGCGAGGCTATTATATGGATCTAAGAAGCATAATAACAAATATTGCTGATAAATATAACTTACAGTCTATTGGTATATTTGGAAGTCGTTCTAGAGGAGATTATAGAGAGGATTCGGACTATGATATTTTTGTAATTGGAGACTTGGCTTTAGATGAAGAATTAAAATTAGAATCAGAATTAGAGGAATTACTTAATTATACCGTTGATGTAGTAAAAATAAGCGAGAACACTGACAAACTATTACTGAAAAACATTGTTAATGATGCAGAGGTTATTTATAACAAAAATAATTCTTACGAAAACTTATATAAATTTGTTGAGAGATTTTTTATAGAAAATAGTGATTTTATACAGATAAGGGAGGCTGACTTACTTGATCAACGGAGATAGGATATTAAAATTAATTAGTGATTTAAAAGAATGGGAAGAGGCATCGAAAGAGTTGTTGAAATAAAATACTTAGACACAACCAAGTATAAAAACTTAGTTATTCTTGGAGGAGTAGGGTCTGTAAGTCAGTTGTTATAAGATATATTAAGAGGACAGGAGTGAAAATATATGTTTGATACATTAAAATATAACGAATGGCTCGTAATGGGAGATAAAGATTTAAAGGGAGCAAAGATTCTCTATGAATATGATGGAGATAGATAACACTTGCCCATAGATAACAGATAGATTATACTATAACTTAGAAATCATCCCAATTAAATAATAGATTTGAGGTACTCCTATGACAAATGATGAAATATACCAACGTATAATGGTTATGCCTAGTGTTAAAAGTGCAATTGCTTATATTAAGGAATGCAATATATCTAAAGCTGACTTAAGTAAACTATGTAAGAGATATAATATATCTATAGAAATCAAAGTTACTAAAGAAAAAATGATTGATATATTTGTTAACTCTACACTAGGTGTGAAACTAAGAAAGAAAGCAGTTTATAAATATAATAGAAAATAAAGAAGCCCAGTCACTTTGCCCCTTCGCAAAGGTACCTGGTTCCACCGGCAAAATGTCATAATTTCAGAAGTTGTCCTAAAGAAAACATAGATATATAAACAATGTTTATGAAAAATTATCAAAAAGCCAATGCTTAGTTTTTTTAAGTATTGGCTTTAAATTCAAGATTTATATCCCAAAAACCGGTACTTTGATTTTGACACCTATTCCTCTAGAAATTGTACCTTGTAATACTGTGATACCAAAGGCCCCGGTAACTGAATTGGAGGGCCGTATTACTGCAATTGAGTTTGGCATGACTGATGCAACAGTAGGAAGATCAATTCTAGTTGACCAAACTGGTGGATCTTGAGGATTTGCAAATAGCTGATTACCAAAGCCTCCAATGCCCGGTATAAATATTTCACCAGTATAAATGTCAAAATTACCGAAATTTGAAGGCTGTGGCAATGTTGCCATAAAGCTCACTGCCTGACCTCCTCTGGGAGCAAAATTTACACTAACTATTCCATTTGCACCAAAGGGTATAGAGGTACGAGGAGATAAAATAGTACAGCAGGGATAAGATATAAAGCCAGGGACACAAAGGACATCACCTGGGAATAATACATTTGGATTTGGGATATGTGGGTTATTTGCCGCAAGTGTTTCTATTCTTACCCTGAAAATTTGAGCAATGATATAGAAAGTATCCCCAGGAAGAACGGTATAATGGCCTAGAAAAGCTGGGGGACAGTTCTGTGGAACTCTTGGTTGTTGCCTTAGCATGAATGCTACCTCCATTATATTGATTTCCTATTAAAAAAAGCTGAACCTTAGATAGCTTAACTAATAAAACCTTTAGAATATAATATGATATAGATTTTTATTAGGTGCCTAGTAAGCATAGTAGTGGTGGCAATTCCTAGAACAGTCAAAATTTGTGTATTGATAACAATTGGAGTACTTCTTGGTATGATAGATTTTAGAAAAAGAGCACTTTAGATTAGTGAAATATCTAAAAAAGTGCTCTTTATATTAATTATTATTAACATTTTAGGGGAGGAAAAATGAGTTAAAAATACTTCTATTTGATTTAGACGATACATTGTTAGATTTCAATGCTATTTGAAAACAGAACCTTATTTAGTGAGGTTAACTACACCTTACGATTTGATTGCCCAACGTAATTTAGCAGAACGTGCACGACTATTGACATGACATTCTTCTGCTGATGGACGAATAGGCTCAGGTGCTATTTCACTATAAACTCCTTCACGAAAAAAATGTTGAAAAGATTTTTTAACGCGGCGATCTTCTCCTGAGTGAAATGTAAGAATGGCAACACGGCCGCCAGTCGCTAAGACACTAGGGAGTTTTTCTAAAAACTCATCTAGCACTTCAAACTCATGATTGACATTAATTCTGAGAGCTTGAAAGGTTCGCTGACAGGATTTTTTAATATCACTATCTTTGATTTTTGGAACATATTTCAGAGCCTCTTTGATGATATTTTTAAGTTGTGTTGTTGTGGTTATATCCATTCCTTTTTTTATGGTAGAAAGAATGGCGCGAGCGATTACTGCGGCATGAGGTTCGTCAGCATTTTCAAGGAGCATATCCTCTATTTCAAATAGTGTCATTTCTTTTAAAAGATCTGCTGCAGAGATACCCATATTCGGATTAAGTCTTAAGTCTAGGGGACCCTCAGCCTTAAATGTAAACCCTCTTTCAGGATTGTCTATTTGCATAGAAGAAACACCTAAATCTGCTAATACAAAATTAAAGAACTCTGATTTTGGAGTAACCTCATCTATTTTAGAAAAGTTCATTTGCTTGATCTCTAAAATATCGGAGCCATAGCCCAAACGTTCTAGACGCTCTTTGGTGCGTGGTAATTCAATAGGATCTACGTCAAGTGCGTACAAGCGTCCTTTTAAATCTAAACATTTAAGCATCTCTAAAGTATGGCCGCCATAACCTAGTGTTGCATCTAAACCGGTTTGGCCTGGTTTAATTTGTAAAATTTCTAATATTTCTTTGACGCAAATTGAAATATGCATACCAGCAGGAGTGTTGCCCTTCTGAATAATCTTTGCTACATCATCAGCATATTTTTCTGGCTGTAATTCTTTGTATTTTTCTTTAAAATTCTTAGGGTGAGTGCCCTTATATCGAGGACGCCTCTGATGTTTAGGCTCTTTCTCATCCAATGTGTTATCTGCGCTCATTTTCTTACCTCATTTTCATCATATATTTTTGTGATTTTGTTATAAATTATATGATAACAGATGCAATTTGTTAAAGCAATACCAACAGTGTAGCCTCTAATTTTGAGGTTAAATGTTTATTTAATGTTCAAAAGTATTTTCTTTGTTTAAAGCAGTAAAAAGCTTAAAAATACTTGTCTTTTGAAACTGCTTTTTTCGAGGTATGCTCAATATAGTATTAGGTTTATAGCTTTAACCATTGATAGTACTTGGTTAAAGCTATTTTTAATTATAAAAGGTAGTGGTACAAGCAATGCTGTTTTTGCAGAGTATAGTTATTAAGATTTCTTACATATTCTTCAAAAATTTTATTATATAACTTAAAGTGTAGAATTCCCTATCAAGTTTTGTAACAATTAACTTTAGTCCTGTAATTATTGTTTCTTCATTAAAGTTTTCTAGTAGAAGCATAATATTTAACGTATTTAGACCACCATCTTTTGTATCAAAAACTCGTGCTTTCGCTACATACTTGTTTTCCATAGCAGTCAAAATAGCAGATCTTAATTCTTCACTGATTTCCAATTTAGGCATTTCTTCAAAAATTTTGATGCCTGTAGTATTTACATCTAGTTTTTTAGCTTTACTTATATCAGTAGATAAAAATATTGTATTTATAAACTTGGCATCCTTGAAGTTAGCATTTTCTAGTTTCGCTGAGTCAAAAATGGCATTTTCGAACACCGCATTTTTAAAGTCACTATCCCTTAAATTTGTTCCAACAAATTCTGCATATTTAAAGCTGCACTTGAAGAAATTAGTGGATTTAAAATGTGCTCCTCTAAAGCTTACGAAATCAAAAATCGAGCCTGAAAAGTCGCAGTTATAACAGTTGCTTCTCTCTAGGTTTTTGTACATAAAATTTTTATCTTTTTTCTCTATATTATTGTAGTTAAAATTTCCTATAACACTTCTATTTGTAGCCATGGTTCTCTTCACCTAAGTCCCTTCGTGGTATTTTAAATTTAATAGCTTTTTCTATTTCTTCAAGTCTAAGGCTGTCTTTTGGATCAATAAATAGGCAGGTGCAACCTTCCTCTCCGGCTCTTTCATTCTTTATAAGACTGATACTTTCTGCCTGAACCGGTGTTGGCTCTGTGATACCATTGTTTTTTAATATTTTTACTATATCTTCGCTGATTCCTAATTGGGTAAAATTCATTATATTCTACCTCCCTTGTTATAGGGTTCCATTTCTATAGTTAAATTAATACATGTGGAAGAAGGTTTTGTAATTAAGAGTATATAGTGTGAGGAGAAAACAAAAATGAGGACATACATAATAAAAGTTTATGTATGTCCTCACTTTTATTTATTATTGAAAAAAATCCTCAATGGTGGTGGCTTCAATATCAGCAATACCTATATATCTAAGAGTCATATCAGAGGTAGAGTGACTAAATAAGTTCTGCAACAAGGCGACATCGTTATGCTTTTTATAATGGTGATATCCAAAGGTTTTTCTGAGTGTATGGGTGCAGATATCATCTAGGCCAAGTTTGCGGCTTGTTTCACTCAGACACTTATGGGCTTGCTTGTTTGTTATAGAACTCTTTCCACCTTTTTTACTTGGAAAAAGTAGCTCTCCTGCAGACATTCCAAATATAAACTTTTGAATTTCTTTCTGAATTTCGGGAGATAGGGCATATTTCAAGGACTTTCCAGTTCTACCTTCCTTTATTTCAATTTGAGACTTGTTTTTCACATCCCAAACTGTAAGATTTATTATATCTGTAATCTTTAAGCCTGTATTTATTGCTATATCAAATAGCAAATAATTTTCATATCCGACCTTAAGTAATTCCGATTTTAGCGTATTAATTAAGTTAATATCCTTTATTGGCTGAATAAGTTTCATATTGTTTCTCCCTCTCAATGGAAGCTCAATTAGAACCTTCTAGCTGCCATACCTTTTAATCATACACTATTCATAAGGATTATACAAATAATTAATATAAATGAGCTAATTAAAAAAGATAACTTGTTTTATTTAACAAACCATGTTATTCTTAGTAAGAACTTAAATTGATGGTTAACAATTCAACAAAATATATTTCAGTTAGTACTTTACACGTATAGTATGATGATATCGAAATTTTATTAGTGAATTAGTACAATGAGTTTAAGAATAATAAAATTTCGGAGGTACAGTTAAATGACTGGTACAGTAAAATGGTTTAATTCAGAAAAAGGCTTTGGATTTATTACAGGAGAAGATGGAAAAGATGTTTTTGCACATTTTTCTCAAATAAAATCAGAAGGCTATAAGTCACTTGAAGAAGGTCAAAAGGTTTCTTTTGATGTTGCTAAAGGACCAAAAGGACCTCAAGCAGAAAATATTACAGCTATCTAAATTAACAGAATTTAATTAGTGTATATTTCATCCCTCGAATAGATATTCTATTTGAGGGGTTTTTGCGTGCGCCCAGCATAGGCCCAATGTAATAGGTGAAAAATAAGCTCAGTCGCTTTGCTCCTTCGCAAAGGTACCTGGTTCCACCTGGAAAATGCCATAATTTCAGAAGTTGTCCTAAAGAAAATATAGATATATAAACAATGTTTATGAAAAAGTATCAAAAAGCCAATGCTTAATTTTTTTAAGCATTGGCTTTAAATTCAAGATTTATATCCAAAAAGTCGGTACTTTGATTTTGACACCTATTCCTCGGTAGCTGAATGTCCTCATAGATGTCTTAATCGCCTCTAATGCCGTAGGAGATTAAGAAGAGTGCACTAGAAAAACGAAATATTCATTACACTGAAGAACTGACAGAGACAAATGCTGATAACATACAAGAAAAGATATTTAATAGATTTTTAGTGCAATGATACTGAATACTTACAAATATTTTTAATAAAATGCACTAATTAGTGCATAAATTTTGACAAGATGCATATAATATAGTACAATAAGAACAAAAGATAGGAGTTGATGCAATGTCAGGACATTATAATCAGGACTATACAAAAGAAGAAGTTGAAGTAATCCTACAAAAAATCAAAGATTGCGTCAACGATAACTGCTACATAATTTCACAAAATGAGAACAGAAAAGAAAATATTCAGCTTATTAATGAGTACAGGTTAAGCACTAAGAAGCAAAAGGATATTTTACTAGGTATTGAAGTTATAGATTTTTGTCATTCCCTAAGCAATACAAATAATGGCTTTGAACATGAAATCCTTTATGTTTTCTGTCCTCAAAGAACTTTGTTTAATGCCTTTGGGGAAGAGGAGTTTGTTGACATTTATACTAAATTCAATATTATAGAGTATGGTGATAAGAAAAGAGTGATTACGATTTCGTTTCATAAAAGGAAGAGGCCAATCAGCTACCTATTTAGGTGATGGATCGGGATTTTAAAAGGAGGATTGCACAATGAATAGGAAAGAAACTTTCTGTGAGCATTGCAAAAAAGATGTGTTGTATACTGAAAAATACCAATCTATAAGTGCAGAATTAAAGGGTGAAGCTTATAACTATAACGGAAAAGTAGCTATTTGTGATGAGTGCAATAACGAGGTATTCGTCAATGAAATCAATGATTATAATCTAGAGCAGCTTTACAATGAATTTAGAAAACAGCATAATATTATTTCTTTAGAAAAGATAATAGAAATACCTGAAAAATATAATATTGGAAAAAGACCGTTGTCGCTTTTATTAGGCTGGGGAGAGCAGACATTTAGTCGTTACTATGACGGAGATATGCCAACTAAGCAGTATTCGGAAATTTTACAAAAGATTTATGATGAACCAGATTTTTTTCTCTCAATTTTAGAAAGCAATAAGGATAGGCTGAAATCACAATCAGCTTATGAAAAGAGCAAACTGTCCACACAGATGCTTATAGGGACAAAAATGACTTCGGATACTGCAAAGGTAGATGTGGTTGTTAGTTACCTTATAAGAAAATGTGAAGATATTACACCGCTAGCATTGCAGAAGCTTTTATACTATGTTCAGGGATTTTATTATGCTTTTGTTAATCAATTTATCTTTGAAGAAAATTGTGAAGCATGGGTTCATGGACCAGTATATAGGGATATATACTTCAAATACAAGGAGTATAGATTCGACCCGATAAATGTTCTTGAGGCTGCAGATGATCAGAATTTAACCGTTTCTGAAAAAGCCATTATTGATAGCGTAATCAAACATCTTAGCTGTTACAGCGGAAAAGTATTAGAGGCATTTACTCATGCAGAGACACCTTGGCTAGCTACTCGTGGTGATTTACCGGCCTCAGTATCTACTAATAGAAAAATTGAAAAGAAATTAATTGCTGACTACTTTACAGCAGTTAAAGAGAAGAACAATATGATAAATCCTTCTGATATTGGAGTTTATAGTAAAAAGATGTTTGAACAAACCTTTATCATGTAGTAATAAAAATTAAAAAGCAATTTAATATGTTTGATTTATAATCTGTCACAATATTATTAAAGCTTAGTCACTTTGCTCCTTCGCAAAGGTACCTGATTCCACCCGCAAAATGTCATAATTTCAGAAGTTATCCTAAAGAAAATATAGATATATAAACAATGTTTATGAAAAAGTATCAAAAAGCCAATGCTTAATTTTTTTAAGCATTGGCTTTAAATTTAAGATTTATATCCCAAAAGTCGGTACTTTGAATTTGACACCTATTCCTCGGTAGCTGAATGTCCTCATAGATGTCTTAATCGCCTCTAATGTCGCAGGAGATTCAGAAGAGTGCACTAGAAAAACGAAATATTCATTACACTGAAGAACTGACAGAGATAAATGCTGATAACATACAAGAAAAGATATTTAATAGATTTTCAGTGATTAAGGATAAGTAGTTGACAATTAAGTTTAGCAGGTAGACAACTTACAACAGTTTTACATAAGTCGGGTGGTACCGCGTACCTTAGTGGGAGTGAAGCAAGCACTTGCTTCTCCTGATTTTAAAACTACAGTAGCAGAAACACTGCCGTTTTGCATTACTTAGTAATTGGTTACTGAGTATATTACATTTAGATAAGTTAATACAAGTGAAAAACTTCTAAGAATAGTTGAACAATAAAAAAGTGGTTTAGTTGCTTACTAGACCACTTTTTTCTGCTACATAAAGACTTTTTATTTTTAAGAAAATTAGTAGCAAATTTTATAGTCTGTGCATACTCTGCTAGTAGATAGCAAGTTAGTAGGAGAGTATTATATGGGAAAGTCGAAGTTTGAAACAAAACGTCTTACTGTAACTTTAGATGACTATGTTATAGAAGCAGCACAAAAAAAGGCACAAATTATGTTTAAAGGAAATTTGGACTATTATATTAATTGGCTTATATGCAACAATAATAAACAGGAAATTAAGAAAAAAATAAGGGGAATACAGAAAGCGGAAGAAAGGAAAAAACCTACAGCTATTCAAAACACAGAGAAAACAGCTATGTACAATAATACCTGTGTTTTTTGCAAACAGACTATATATCAAGGGGATGAAATTTGCAAAGCAGAGGGGTATGAGAATTATATTCATAAGAAATGCTGTAGAAAAGGAAATTAGTTTCATAGGATATTAATTATGTAAAGGAGATTTTGAATGGCACTAAACATTATTCCACATGATGACTTTCAGTTAACAGATGGGGAGAAGAGAATGCTGAACAAAATCAAAAGAATATATGAAACAACAGAAAGGGAATGTTACCTATATGTACAGCCTAGAATAAGAAATCTTAATCCTGATTATATATTAGTTGATTCACTTAAAGGGGTTTGTATTATAGAAATTAAGGATTGGTCAATAGAATATTTAGAAAGGGTAACTAGAAGAGAAGCCTTTGCTAGAGATGGAAACAAATATGACAATCCAATTTTTAAGGCAAATAAATATTACAATTTAGTTAAAGGAGTTTTTCTAAGCGAGGACAATTTACTAAATGATATGGGAGAATTAAAGTTTAAGCTTTACTCAAAAGTAGTATTTACAAACTTAAGTTCTTTCGATATAGAAAGTAACAATTTTTTAGATATACTTTACCAGCCACCTAGTGAATATATAACCTCTGACAGCATACAAAGTTTAAAAATAGATGAGTTATTTAATATAGAAACATGTAATCTAGAGAACTCTGATCTACAAGTTATTAGATCTCTTTTGTTTCCAGAGGTGAAGGTAAGCGAAAAATTAAATGAGGATAATGGGCTTAGAATAATTAAAGCCTTAGATGCAAAACAAGAAAAGTTTGCTAAGAAGATTCCTTACGGTCACTATATGATTACAGGGGTTCCAGGAAGCGGTAAAACAGTTATACTGATAACAAGAGCTTTATATCTTGCTGAAAGGAATCCTGATTGGAAAATTAGAATTGTCACATATAATAAAGCACTATCACAAAAGATAGAGTTAAGATTAAAACAGCTGGAAGAAGAATGTACTTTTATGAATATACATCTTGAAAACATATCAGTTGCAACATTTCATAAAACAGCCCTAGATATAGCTAATATTAGAGTTCCTAAAAATCCGTCTAAAGAGTGGTGGGATACTACCTTACCATCAATAGCTTTAGAAAGGGCAGTTCCAACCTTTGATGCAATACTTATCGATGAGTACCAAGATTTTTATGAAGATTGGTTAAAAGTATGTATAAAGATATGTAAAAATTATAGTTACAAAAATTCAAAAAATGAACAAGTTGAGGGGATAAACCTATTTTTAGCGGGAGATAGACTTCAAAGTATTTATAATCCGAAAGAAACTAGTTGGAAAAGCTTAGGTATAGATATGAGAGGTCGTAGCGAGCTTTTGAAGAAAACTTATAGAACAGGTAAAAATCATATAAATTTAGCTCTAGACTTTCTAATGTTAGAACCATCACTAAAGAAAGAGGTAGAAAATTTTTATGAAGGTAGAACAGATATAGATAATGAAAGTAATGTTAACAATGAAGTTAAATGTCTTGAAGGAAATCTTAACTCAATAAATATGTTAATAAGAGATTTACTAAGCAAATGTGGATATAAGCCAAATAATATAATAATTTTATGTAAAACACATAAAGCCTGTGAAGAATTGTATTCACATCTTGATAGTAGTATAAAAAATATAACACAAATAACTAAGGAACCAGATGATAAGCATATATTAATAACTACTTACCATTCTGCAAAGGGGTTAGAAGCTCCAGTATGTATTTTAACAGATGCATCAAGGTTTAAAGAAAAACTAGTAAAAGATGATGATACGAGGGAGAGAAAGCTTTTATATGTCGGTATGACAAGAGCATCAGAAAGATTATATATACATGCTAAGAGTTTTAGTATTGACAGCTTTGCTAAGCAATTACAAAGACTGATTTAGGACATAAAACATCTAAATAGCATAGTTAGTAAAGTTTTAATAATTATTAGGAGTGAATATTTTGGGGTAGTCGCATTGTTATTTGAAAAATTAGCTAATGATAAAACTGTTAAAGTCATTGAGGATCAGCTAAGGAAACATTTAACTAACACCTATTTTAAGGAAATACAAGTACCTAACATTATTGAAGCTAAACCTTTAAAAAAGGAAAGAGAAAAACTTGTAAAAAAAATCTATAATTCCTTTTGGAAAACCATTTGTAAAGAGCTTAAGTATGTTTATCATGAAAAACATAAAGATATACAAATAAAATCTAAGGATGTAGATGATATTATTTGTTTGGCAGCCACTTTCTATTTAGAAGATGGGCTACTTAACGAATTAAGAGACTTTAAGATGAAAAATGATAAAGTAAGATTGGTTAAAATATATAAAGAGAATGGAAGTTACAAAGAAGAATTTCAGAAGTACCTTAAAAATATATTATGACCATACGAACTAAAGCGGTTATACTAGATTTGAGATTAATGTTTTACGAAAATTTTCATCGATAGAGTAAATAAGTTACATTTTAAAAAAGCATTTGTAAAATACAAGTGCTTTTTTAGTACTGCTCTTCTATTTTTAAGACTATATACAAGTGATATTAAATATGAACTCAAAAAGCAAAAGTTTTTATTAGCAAAATTTTTGTACTCATTAGTACCCCGTGGAACGTAAACAAATTGTTAACAATTTGTATTGGTAATTGCTTTTATTAAATGATGGAAGATTTCTTGCTTGAATTTTGTATATACACTATGTATAAAATACAATCGTGTACCTCAGTGGAAGCGAAATGAACATTTACTATTGGTAATAGAAAAACCTGCTGAGTGGTGACTGCTCATTTTTAGGTAATAAATTTACATGTTTCCTTATACTGTGGTAAAATCAAATTATAACAAGTATAGAAATATTATGGAAGAGGCAAGCTCTAGTAATGTTTTCTTATTGATAAATAGTTTAAATCTAATGTAGTTGAGGTGAGCATAATGACAATTAAAGAAGAGATGGAGAAACTATTTGAGCTAGAAGAAATTTCAGACTATTTAAATAAGGAAGAAAAGAAATACATAATTAGACTATTTAAGGAATATGAAAAAATTTTTCAAAAAGCTTATGAGTTTGAAAATAATAAAGATAGGATAGCAGTTATAATATTTTACAACTTACTAATAACGGATGAAGAAATAAAAAATAGAAAAATGAAGGATAGTTCAAAGTTAATGTTTAGCTTGAAGAATCTATCTAAGATAACACAATTACCTGAAAAGTCACTGTATGTGATAAATAATAAATTTCAACAAAGGTTTAGTAATTTAATTAAAGATATTATTAGCAAAAATACTGGAAAGATGGATGAATCATTTAGCAAGCTTGTAGAAAATCTACTTAAAAATATAAAAAAGCATAGAAGAAAAATAGATAATCAACAAATTAGCAATAAGGTAATGATGAACATCTTTTTAACTACGTTTGAGAACGTTAAATCACTATATTCTGACAAAAACGCAATTAAAATTAAAGAATATCTTATACATATGCAGGCTAATATGATACTGGCAGGTTATAACGTTGATGAAGAAAAGCTAGAGGAAATATTTAGTCAATTTTCAAAGCACTTAGGATTTGAACTTTCTGATGGTAGAAATGAAGAAGATTTTGTAGCAGTGAAAGATATTTATGGGAAATGTGACAATAAAGTTTATATTGAATTCCGGAGGTAAAAAAATGGATTTAGATATAAAACAAGCGAGAATTATAATAAATTCTTTAAAAAGTGGGGTAGTACCAGATGCAGACTTAGAATTTTTCTGTTCTGGAAGATATAATGAAATAAAAGAATTTAATAGGTGTCTAGAACTTACAAAGGAAGGTGGAAGTGCAGTAAAGTTTATTACAGGCACGTATGGTTCAGGAAAAAGCTTTTTATTAAATATAGTAGGGCAAAAGGCTTTAAAGGAAAACTTTGTTATTGCTAATATTAAAATTGAGAAAAACTTTAAATTTAATAAAGGGGAAGAGATGTATTATCAAATAATGCATAACTTAGGAATAAGCAATAATCACAATAAAGGGACAAGTTTTGAAGAAATGTTTGATATATGGGTAAAGGAGTTACAAAAAAACAAGGATTCAGCTTTAGCAGATATAAATAATTTAATTTCAACAATAAATGATTATAATAGTTCCTTTGCCATTGCGTTTACAAGTTATATAAAGGCAAAGATTAATAATGATGCAGACCTATCAAATGCCGCATCTGCATGGATTAAAGGTGAAAAAAATGTTTCAGCTTCACTGAAATCAAAATTTAACGTAAAAGCGAGTATAGATAAGACGAATTATATGAGTTTTTTTAAAGCGGTAATAAGACTAATTAATTTGTTGGGGTATAGTGGACTAGTCATTTTAGTTGATGAATTGGAATTAATTGTAGGTGAGAGATCTAATATAAGGGAAGCAGCATATGAGAATATAAGGAATATAATAGATATGAGTGGAGCTGGTGAAATAAACAACTGCATGTTTTTGTTTACTGGGACAAACGAGTTATTTGAAAATGAAGAAAAGGGAATAAAAACATATTCTGCTCTCTATAAAAGAATTGTCAGTAGTTATGATAACGAAAATCTGCAATTTAAAGATTTAAGAAGATCTGTAATTAAAATTAAGGGATTAGGAAAAGAAGAATTAGTTCAGCTTACTAAAAATATTATTAGCATTCATAGTATGGTTTATAAGTGGAATCCCCAAATAGAAGATGAAACTATTACAAAGTATGCTGAAATATCATGTAGTAGATTTGGAAATAAAATAACCGAGTCAAACACAAGGGAGTATTCAAAAAAGGTAGTAGATGCTTTAGATATTATGGAGCAAAATCCTGGAGTAGATATATTTAAAAATGAAGTAGAAGTATCTGGGGAGTTGGTTGTTAGGAGTAAAACAAAGGAAGAAACAAGTACTATTTTAGATACAATAATTGAGGATTCTTTCTTTGATAACGACATAATAAAATTTGATTAATTAGGGTAGTGTGATTTTAAATGAGTTTAAAAGATATAGAATTCAAACTACAATATAGAAGTGATATAGATAATTTGGACAATGATTTTTATAACATATGTATGAAACAGAGCAGTTCATATGACAGAGCTTCTGGTTATTTTACAAGTTCCTCATTGAAACAATGTTCACAAGGGTTGGAGCAATTCATTAGAAAAGATGGGACAATTAGGTTGATTGTGTCTCCTAAACTAGAGAAGCAAGATATCGAGGCAATAGAAAAGGGACTTAATAGCAAGGAAAAAGTCATTGAGGAAGTGCTAATAAGAGAGTTAAGCTTAACTGAGGAAAATATAAAAAACCATACATTATCTATTTTATCCTGGCTTATATATAAGAATAAGCTTCAAATTAAAATAGCAGTACTGAAAAAACTAAAGTTAGGTATATATCACGAAAAATTCGGTGTTTTTACTGACGAGTTTGGATATAAAGTTGCTTTTACTGGTTCGGCAAATGAAACAGTAGGCGGATATACAAATAACTTTGAATCAATAGATGTATACGTACCAGAGAATCAACGTGAGATGCAAAGAATAAAATTAAAAGAAGAGAATTTTAATAACATGTGGAGTAATAATACAGGAGATTTGGAAGTGTTAGATTTTCCAGAAGCGGCTGTGAAAAAGTTATTACAATATATGGATTATAAAAATGAGATTAACTTCGCGGATAAGTTAACAAGTGATACAAATCCAATTTATTATTGTAAGAGCAATAAAATTGCCAAGCCTAAGTATTTAAGTATAAGACAGTATCAGAAGGATGCTATTAATTCTTGGATAAAGAATAATGGCTCTGGGATACTAGAAATGGCAACTGGAACTGGAAAAACCATAACTGCATTATATTTGATCTCAGAATTATATAATAAATTTAACAAACTAGCCATTATAATTGTATGTCCTTATCAACATTTGGTAAACCAGTGGAATGAGGAAGCTAAAGGCTTTAGAATGGACTCTATTTTGTGCTTTGGAAGTAGAGAACAATGGCAGCTACAGTTAAGGGAAGAAATAAATAACTTTAATATGGGCATATCGAGTTATATCAGTGCAATAACGACTAATTCAACATTTTGTACGGAGAACTTTCAAAGCATGTTAAAGGATATAAAACAGCCGGTTATTCTAGTTTTTGATGAAGCACATCACGTTGGAACTATAAATTTTCAAAAATATATACCTAAAAATATTAGATTTAGACTAGGGTTATCAGCTACACCAAGTAGGTGGTTTGATGATGAAGGAAATAAAATACTTGAAAATTATTTCGAGGGTATAGTATATAAATTCTCTCTTGAAAACGCAATTGGAGAGTTCCTAACACCGTATTTTTATTACCCGCATATTGTTTATTTTACTGATGAAGAATGTAGTGAGTATTATCAGCTTTCCTCTAAGATTGGTAAGTTACTAGGATATAGTAGTGACGGAAATAATGAATTAAGTGAAACTGTGAAAATGCTATTAATAAAAAGATCAAAGTTAATTGGAAAAGCTGAAAATAAAATAATTGAACTTAAGAGTTGTTTAAGCGGTAGGGGGAATTCAAGGTATAATCTGTTTTATACTGGCGATGGAAAAATAGGTGATGAAAGACAAATTGAGAAAGTAATAAAAATGCTAGGTAATGAATTAAATATGAAAGTAAGTAGTTTCACATCTTGTGAAAGTAAAGAAGAAAGAAAGAAAATCTTAGAGTCTTATGCCTCTGGAAATTTGCAAGGGCTTGTTGCTATTAAGTGTTTGGATGAAGGGGTAAACGTACCGTTAATACAGAATGCATATATTTTAGCCAGTAGTACAAACCCTAGGGAATTTATACAAAGAAGAGGAAGGGTATTAAGAAAACATCCAGATAAGAAATATTCATATATTCATGATTTCATAGTTATACCAAAAGATATAGGTAGTTTGCCTTATTCAGAATCGAATATTTTCAATGTTGAAAGAAATCTTATGAAAAAAGAATTGTTAAGGGTAAATGAATTTTGTAAAACTGCAATAAACGGACCTGAAGCATTAAATATGCTTCTTCCATTAAAAAAAGCTTATAATTTATTAGATATGTGAGGAGTAAATTATGGACGATAAAAAAGCTGCAAAAGATATTATGAAGAACCAAAGGGAAGTTGTTAGGTCTATTATAAACAAAAGTTTAAATATTGAAAGTAAGTATACTAACAGAGTAGCTGAAAGAGGAGATGCGGTAGCAGAAATAGTAGCAATGATAAAGAATGAGGTGAAGTAAATTGTTGTTAGAGGAGATTAACATTGAGAATTTTAGGCAATATTATGATAAACAAGCAATAAAAGTTTCAAAGGATAAAGAAAAAAATGTTACAGTAATTCATGGTGAGAATGGTGAAGGAAAAACAGCTTTTTTAAATCTGATAAAATGGTGTTTATATAAAAAGTGCTATTTGCCTGAAGCAGAGAGACTTCTAAATGAAAGAACAGAGGCTGAACTCGAAGATGGTGGATATGCAGGTGTTTCTGTTGAAATTAAGTTTGAAGACAGAGGACAGAAATATGTGGTTAAAAGAAGTGTTAAATATAAAAAACAGTCACAGAAGACAAATATAGTTGGGGAAGATTTTACAGTTGTTTCGATAAATGAACTAGGGGAAATAACAGAATATAAAAATCCACAAAATACTATTAGTCAGGTACTTCCTGAGAAAATGGAATCTTATTTCTTTTTTGATGGAGAAAAAATAGATAATTTAACTAAGCTTGAGAGTACAAAAGACATAAAAAATGCTATAAAAAATATAATGGGTATTGAAGTTATAGAAAATGCAGTTACAGACCTAGGAAAGGCTGCCAATATATTAAGAAAAGAATTTGGAAAATACTCAAATAACAAGGAAGTTATAAAGTTAAATGATAACTTAGAGGCATATGAAAGCCAATTAAGTACTTTAAAGTTGAAGAAAAAACAGCTAGAGACGAACAAAAAATGTCTCTTAATTGAAAAAGAAAGTATAGATGAAAAGTTGAGGAAACTTGATGGTGCTAGAGAATTACAGGAAAAAAGAGATGCACTTGAAAATAGAAAAGTGGATATACAAAAAAGAATAAAAGAATTAAATATGAATTTAAGAAAGGTCTATAGCTCAAAAGGATACTTGGCATTTAATAATAGCCTAATTGAAAAAGTTAAGATAATACTTGAGGATAGAAGAAAAAAGGGAGAAATACCCGCGGGTATTAAAGAACAATTTGTCGATGATTTATTAGAAAGAAAAACCTGTATTTGTGGAAGAATGTTAGAGCATAACACTAATGAATACAACTGCGTGAAATCGTGGAAGAAAAAATCAGGAAATAATGAATTAGAAAATGCATTTATAAAAATTTCAGCAGATGTAAGATTAATAGAAAATGAAAGGGAAAGCTTATTTGAAAATCTTCAGAGGTTGAAAAAGTATAAATCAGAGTTAACAAAACAAATGAAAGAAATTCAAGAAGAATTAGATGAGATTAGCGCTGAATTGGATGATAAGGAATCAGAGGATATACAAGCACTTGAGGAAAAAAGAAAAAGTATCGAAATAAATTATGAGGATACTTTAACAGAAACTGGTAGTATAAATACACGAATATCGGATTGTGAGAAAAGGATAAATGATTTTAGGAATAAGATTAAGGCGGCTGAAACTGAGGAACAGAAATCCACGATTGCAAAAGAAAGATTTAACAATGCTGAAGCGGCTAGGGATGCATTATTTGACATATTAGAAATAACAATTGAAAACGTAAGAGTAAATTTACAAGAAAGAATAGATAAGGTATATGACAGCTTTTCAAAGAAAGGCTATAAGGCTATACTGAATGAAAACTTCGAGTTGCAAATAATAAAAACCAGCGACCCTTTAAAAAGACCCGTACCAATGTCACAAGGAGAAAGGCAAATAACTAGCTTATGTTTTATCGGAGCATTAGTTGATATAGCAAGAGAAAGAAGTAAGGTAGATACAGACTTTTTTAGAGGTGGAATATATCCTATAGTTATGGACTCACCATTTGGGGCGCTAGATCCAGAACATAAGAAGAGAGTCGCTGAAGGAATGCCAAAGTTATCTCAACAAGTAATTATATTAGTAACAAATTCTCAGTGGAAAGGTGAAGTGCAAGAAAGCATGTTAAGCAAAGTCGGAAAATCATATAATCTTATAAATTATAACCCTAAAAAAGACCCTAGTATAAAATATGAATATACAATTATTAAGGAGGGTTAGAGATGCCTAGAAGGATATTTAGAGATGAAAAGTATGAAAATATTTACCAAAAGCTATGTGAAGGTGAGGATGCAATATTTAACCAACTTAAAGATGTATTTTTAATGGCTGCTTGTATTGGATATAAAGTGGGGATAAGAACCAAGCTTACTAAAAGGGGAAAAGATTTTCCGTGGTCAGTTTTTAATGGAGATACTGATGAATCAATAATAAACGCTATTGCTTTAGCTGAATCAAATGATGTCAAAATACTTATAGACGAACAAGAGCAAGGTCATGATGATAGAGTTACTATAATCGAAGAATATGCTAACACTGGTATAGAATATTTAAAAGTAGAGGTGCTGGATAGAGGTGGACATCCGGTCGAAAACTTATTAACATATATTAATAGCCAGCAGAATAAGGGTGAAGATGATATTTATAATTTAGATAATTTTATGATTTAATAGTAAGGTTATATAGTGAGGGTATATTGTATGATACGAAAAAATATTAGTTTGGAGAGGGACAGCACTAAAAAGCACTTAAGTAGATTAAGGGAACACCAGATTCCAATTATTCAACCGGAAGAAGAATATTTCTGTACACTTGAGCAAGACAAGCATTTACAAAACTACCAGGTGATTTATAAAAGTTCTGATGTAATAGTACTTTATTGTAAAAAAAATAAAAGGCCTATTACTATACCTGTAAAAAACATAGAGACAAATACTAACGACAGAAGACCTAATTATATATTCTTTAAAACTCATTCAGATAAAGAACAGAGTTTAATTGATTGGAGGAGTATAGAGAATATCGAAACAACCACTGAATATTTTGTATATTATTGTATGGATAATAGTTATAAAGAATATAGATTAATCTATAAGGACAATATTCTAGGAATACTATTAGATAATCGTAACAGTATTAATTTAATCTCATGCTATGAATTGGAACGCGAGTCAACAATTTACAATGGAGTTTTTACTAAAATAAAGATTTATAAAGTTGAAAATACTAACTTTAGTGATCAATTAGATAACACAAAAAATATTTATGGTTATAAAATAGAGGATATAGTTCCTTCATGTATTTACTCTGTGATATTTAAGAAAGGTCCAGTCTCAAAAGAATATATTATAATATACAGAAATCATAATATGACTGTTATAATAGGTAGAGAAAGCTTGGATATAATTGTTATTCCTAAAAGAGAATTTGTTAAGGGGAAGAAAATTAGCCGATTAAACATGAATATCGTTGGTATAAATAAACTACAAGATAATAATTTATTATTTGACTTTGAAAAAAGGTTAGATGGGAAAACAGAAGAGGTAGATATAAATAAAGTACCCTACATAATATCAGAAAAAAAATATATGATAAAGACCGAAGCGGAAAAGCTATATAAAGTTTTATTCAAGAATACTAATATTGTTATATTAATAGATCAAGAAGGTAACAGTATGGCGATTTGTACCGAGGACTTTATATATGGAAAAATAAAAGATACGGTACAAGATAAATTTGTAAGTTTTAAACTTTTTATGGTTTCGGGAATGGAGTATGGATTTATGTCTTCATTAAATGAAAAAAATGAAATTAGTAAGAAGCTGGTAACGGAAATAAAAGATCTAGATTTAGAAAAGGAAGATAAGTTAAAATCATCAAGTAGTGTTATCTCAACAAGTTTGCAGATAAACACTACAAGAAAAATAAAACCACAATGTTTAAGTGATAGTAAGAAGAGTATAGAAAATAATGAAAAAAATAATCTAGTACATATTGAAGAATATGGAAGACTAATGCAATTAAATATTACTCCTAAGAGTAAATATATTGTACAACTTGCTTATGATAAAACAGAAGAGTACTATATTATTATATACAGAGATAAGTTTAGAACTGTTTTAGTTCATGAGAATGGAATAAAACATCTAATAATGCCTAGTGAAAAATTCAACAAGGAATTTTTTACGTCTGATAAGAAGGTATATTTTTTCACAACATATATAGAAAGAAAAAAGTATAATAAATTTAAATTAAATTGTGATACAAAAAAGGGACTTTCTAGAGTAATAAATAAAAATGTACCCAGCATTGAACCTATAGAATATGTATCTCTAATGTTTGAAGGCTTGAAAGAAGAATATAAAATCATATTTAAAGATTCAGAAAGTGTTATTTTACTTTCTGAGCAAAAAAACCAGTGCATATTTTGCAAAGTTTCAGAGTTCAAAATGGGATATATAAGCAGAGCTGGAGTTAATAAAAGATTCAAACTTAATGGCTATATGTATCTTTTGAATGACATGTCTAAAGAAAACTTTAAGATGGACAGCAATTGTAAAAATGAGGGAGAAATCAGAAGCCTACAAGGTGAGAATAAAAATGCTAAAAAAGAATTTATCAGTGCATCTGATATTGAAAGCCTTTTTAAAGGGTCTGTTGAAAATGAAGGAAAAGAAATTAAAACAAAGATAAATATAGATACTAAAAATATGACAATAGTCAACTCAAAGGACATAAATTATATAAGGCCTTCGGAACAATATGTTATCAGTGGCAGTAATGTAAATTATAAGATCATATATAGAGACGAGTTAATTACAGTAGTTCTCGGAGAGGACAATAAGGCAATAACAATTGATAACGCAAAATTTAATGAGAGTAAATACGATTTTTTGGGAAAAGACTTGAAATTATATAGAATTGAAAGTGAAACAAATGATTCGAGAGTTCAAATGAAGGAAGATAAAGATAGTAGTGTAAGAAGTAATGAGATATTGGAAGATACATTTGATAATATAGTTAAAGACTTATTTAATAATTTAGATAACTTAGTTTAATAATATAGATGTATTGCTAATTACCGGATGATTAGCAATACTTTAGGTTGATCTATTGCTAGTAAGTGATGGCTGAAAAGGATACATTTAAAAAAGTTAGCTATAAATAAAACATATAAAAGAACATAGAGCTATGATAAAATTATAATAGTAGATTATAATGATAAAAATACAAATTAGTATAAATGATCATAAAATCAGTCGAAATAACAGAAGGGAAGATTCACAGTTGAAAAGAGATGTTTTCAGTTATTTAAATAGTGATTACAGATACTTAAATAATTATATAGAACAACTTAACAGGGTATTGTTTACGGCCCCTCATAGTGCCATCATAAAGGGAAGAACCTTTGTCGAACATCTAACGCAGGAAGTATCCAAGCTAGAGCAGTATGGGTTGCTAAATACGATGACCCAGGCGGAAAGGCTAAGAAAATTGGAAAGTGAAGGAGTGCTTGAAGGTGAAATAGGCAGGTTATTTCATGCGGTTAGGTTGCTTGGTAATAAAGCGGCTCACGCTGATGTTGAAGGAGAACTAGAAGCTGCTTTGAATATACACAAAAGTATTTATAAAATTACTTGTTGGTTTGTTGAAACTTATATTGATTATAACTTTGAAGCTGATCCATATAAAAGCCCAATGCCATTAGAAAATAAGTCTTCGGATATTAATGTGAAAGTGATATCAAATTTAATAAAAAAGGTGGACAATTTAATATCAAAAACTGAAATAAGTGATAAAAGTCATGAAGAAATAAGTGCAAGTTCTAATATAGACGAAAAAGAGGATATTTTTGAAGATCTAATAATTGAGAGCATTATTGATAATAAGTACGAAGGAAAAAAGTGTTTGATAGATGAGTTAGCTAGACTTAAGGAGTCATCAAAAGAAGCAGTTGAGGGGCTAGGTGAATTTACTCCTTTTAAGAGGTACATGCATATCGAAAGAGAAGCACAAAAGGAGTTACAGGAGCTGATATTTAAAGCAAGTGAATCTGATAGGGCTCAACTTATTTTAGTTTGTGGAAGTGTTGGAGATGGTAAATCGCACATAATATCATATTTTAACACTAAATATCCAGATATCATGAAGAACTTTACCCTTCATAATGATGCTACAGAAAGTTTAGAACCAAATAAAACCTCAATGGATACTTTAAATGAAGTTTTAGATAGTTTTAGTGATGAAAAAATCAAAGAAAGCAATGAAAAGTTTATATTAGCTATTAATCTTGGAACATTAAATAATTTTATAGATTCTCAATATGGAGAAAGATACTCTATTCTAAAAAAGTTCGCTCAAGATAAAAAGATTTTAGAGAATAGCATTGCAAATAGTAGTTTTGACGAAGGTAGTTCATTTCAATTTGTGAATTTTAGCGACTATCATATTTTTACATTAAAAGACGGAAAAGTTCAATCAGATTATATAAGATCATTAATAACAAAAATTACCGATTCATCAGAACTTAATATTTTCTATAGCTCATATAAAAAGTATTGTATTGAGTGCAGCAATTGTAATGCTTGCCCTATTAAAGCTAATTATGAGTTATTAAGTAATGAAAGAGTACAAGAAGCAGTAGTAGAACTATTGGTACAGTGTATCATAAAAAATAAGATTATAATATCAACAAGAGCACTAATAAACTTTATGTATGAGCTAATAGTGCCAAGATCATATATTGATGTTAACTCACCTTTATTTAAAAAAGATATTTTTAAGCTTAACAACTTAGAATATATAAGATGTCTTATGCCGAATGTCATATTTAATCATAAAGAGCTATCTTTTATATTTGAAGCTTTAAATACTTTAGATCCTTTGAATGTTAGGAATCAGAAAGTTGATGATTTTATAATAGAATTTAATAATTCTACTGAAATACTGCCATATTTCAAAGAGTATATTGATTATCCAAAGGGATATATTGACAAAATTAACGGAGTTGATTTTGAACAAACAGAAGACAGGAAAATAAGACATGAGCTATTAAAGTTATTTATTAGAAGCTATTATATTTGTGGAAAAGGGGATATATTCTCTTTAAGAGATTCTGTTTATCAGAATTATATGGAAAATTTATATTTCTGGAATAGAGGGGACAAACCTAAACTTAAAACCCTATATGATAATGTGAAAAATGGAATACTAAAGTGGAATGGCGAAGCTGAAAAAGACCAAATAAATATTTTTATGGGTAAAAATCAGATTAAATATAAAATTAGCGAAGATATTGAGTTAAAGGTAAATACTAGCAATTTGCCTAAAACTGAAGATACTGAGTTAAAGAAATTTGTTTCAATAATGAAACTAAGATATAAAAGTGAAAAGCTAGAAAAATCCTATGAAATAGATGTAGATTTTTCACTTTACAAATTATTATTACAAGTTATCGATGGATATAGGCCAAATAAAAAGGATAAAAATCATTTTATCAAATTTATTGAATTTATTAATAAACTTCAGGAAACTGGATCGAATAATGAAAAACTTGTATTTACTGAAAAAAATAAAAATGTTAACAAGAAATATAAGTTAGAGTATGATACTGAGTTTGAATTTTATAGATTTGTGGAGATATAGAATATGAGCGGAATAAAAAGTTATAATTTAGATTTTGAAAAAATTGAAACCACATTTAAGTTCAAAGATAGTGGATTAACCCATAGCCAAGGCAATCAATTTAAATTGCTACCTTATGCTGCTAATGAAAAGACATTGGTTTCAAATTTTAATGGTGTTGTAGGAGCTTTTTCTAGAATTATTTGCAATAAGGAATTAAAAAGTGAATTTAATTTTACTGAGTTCATTGAAGATGTAACAGATGAAATAGGGGAGTTTGAGGGATCTAATAGTAAAGAAGTATTTAAGGACATGATTAGAACTATGTTCATTGATAAGGAGAATTTAGTAGACTTTGATATAAAAACTATAAATTATATAACATCTACGAATTCAGATGAAAAGATTGCTAGATTTTTATACTCGATCTTTTTTGATGAGGAATTAAAATCATTAGTTGTAAAGCATTATGATAGGAATGTAGAAAATATATTATATAAGTTGGTTTTAAATGCATTACCAGAATTAAAAGAAAAAAATTACATAATAGATTCCTACAAATGTTATCTACCATTCATAAAAGAATTATTTACTAAAGATTTCAAATTTCTTATAGAGAATGAGGAACTATATAAAACGTCACTTAAGAGAGTACTTGAATACTATTATATGTTTTATGTATCTCAGCTAGCTATTAAGTTATCCAAATTTGAAAAGGCGGATTTAACTAAACCAGAGGTTATATATTATACATTAGGCTGGGAAAGTACCTCTAAAAATAGGACAGCCTATAAATTTGGTTGGGAACTACTTAAGAATAATGTAGAATCATTATTTTCACATGCTATTACTTTAGAATTTTTAAATCACCATGGATTAGGTGAACAGTTCGGATATTTAGAACTATTTGATTTGTTTAATTCCATGGATGAAAATGAGGTAGAAAGTCAAATAGAATTACTTTATCAAGAGTATACAAAACGGATAACAGATAAAGATTGGAATGACTTTAAAGAAAAAGGTAGGGATAGTGGGAATAAAGCCTTTAACAAAGTTTACGAGCTTTTTGAAGCTATTGAATATCAGTTTAATAAGTCTAGTAGAAGCAGGGCAAATGAAGCCTATAGGAACTGGTATATAAAATTTGTACACGAAAACTTTTCTAAGAAAAGAGGATCACTTGGATATAATTTAAATCTTAACGAAGAAGATATAATTTTAATGACCAAGTTATGCATCAATAATAATGATAAATTAAAGTTGAATTTATTATTTGATGAGTTTGAAAAAAGAGGTATGTTCTTCGACAGAGACTCAAAAATTAAAATTGTACAATTATATGAGAAGTTAAATTTATTAGAAAAGAAATCAGATAGTGGGGATGCACAATATGTTAAATCAGTTTTATAGTTATCTATCAAGTAAAATAGTAGAGTTTTTTAATACTAATCCTTTAACTTCGGGAGCGAAGTATAATATACAATTTGAAAAACAAGAGCAAGTAAGAGCTTTGTACAATGAGTTAAAAAATAACACTTTATATAGAGAATATGAGTACAAAGATATCAAAGGAGAAGTTAAGTATAAATCATACCTTCTAGATTTCAAAGGAGTAAAGTTAATAGTATCAGCAACTATTGATGACGTACAACCAGACTTTTTAACTAGGCTTAGAAATATGGTAGGGGTAGAAAAAGGATATGAAGATAAAGCCATACTTTTTATTCATGATACAAATCTTGACAGTATAATGGGCGGAACAGAGTCCTTTAGTAAAGAAGGAATGCCCTTCCATATAAACTCAATTCGAAAAGATATAAGAAGAAAGTTAGCAACTTCAGAATTTAGTGAAGTGGACCAAGCTATTGTAGAACTAGACTTAAAAAGAAAAAATAAGGATTTGTTTGGAGATAGTATTTCTATCTTTGAATATAGAGATTTGTTAGAAATAATTGATGGAACTTGCATTGAAAGAAATCAGTATAAAAATTTTGGACTTTTTTATGATAGTGAGTTAAAAAATCTTAGTGGAAGAGAATTAGAAAAAAGAATTGAGAATAATGCAGTTTACTACAGTAGAGTTGATGAAATTCATAACTACGGAAATCCAGAATTGCAACTGGAAAAATATTTTGATGAAAAAGGAATCGATAAGCTAAAAGGTGAGGACTGGCAATCTGTTGATTATAAGGATGTAAATAAATCTATAGAAGAAAAGAAAAAAGTAAAGCCGTTAGAATATAGTTCCTGCAACCAAGAATGGGATAGGGAAGAAGGTACATCTAAAGTTAAGTCAAGAATTAGAAACATAATAGTTTTTAATGAAAATGGCAGTGAATCTGTAGATCTTGAATTTACTTTTGATGATCACCTAAAAAGTGAATTTTTAGATAAGAAGGGATCAGTGGATGTAAGTATCTCAGGAAAAAAGATAAAGGCAACTATTTACAAATCAGAAGCAGAATATGATTTTTACAAGATTGTATATAAAAATGATAAGAATATAAAGTTTGAATTTAAAATTGTAATGCTTGAATGTAGCGAAAAATATTTGGATAGTATAAAAACAAAATATTCAATAGTTATGAAAGGAAAAAATAACTTTATTTCCGTAAATACAAATGAATCAGATATTGTGTTCAACGAATATGCATCAAGATCAACTAATTATCAGCTAGAATATAATAATGAAATAATTGAATTGAATGAAGATGAGAAATTAGTTGTGAAAATTAGTGACAATTTTGAATATGAAAATGATAGTGATCTTGCTAGATTCAATTTAAGGACAAACAAGTGCATGATTCCAGTTGGTATAATTGGAACTAGTGAAAAAATTTCTCCTATTGAAGGAATAAAAGTTTGGAAACTAAAAAGAGAAAAACAATGTGACTTCAAATTAATTGGAGATAACAAGCTTCAACATGGTACTAAAGAATATTTTACTAGAGATGAATTTAGAAGAAATTTGCAGTTAGAGAAGCAGATAATAGAAAGTGAAGGTATATATTTTATTGAGTCTAGTGATGGATTAGAGTCGATGAATTTAGAATTAAGTCCTGATTTAAAAGAAGCTTACAATGAAATTATTAGATATTTTAGTGTATCAAATAAACTTCCAAGTTTAACATACTTAAATGACGAAGTTAAGGCCTTATATAAGGGATTCATAAGCAGATATATAAAGGAGTTAGAATCAATAGATGAAGGTTCATATCTTACGAAAGAACAAAAAAATCTATTTAAAATTGGAGTTATAAAGAGAGAAATTGAAGATAAAGAGATACTTCTTACTTCACTCCATCCTTTAAATATTGCTTATCAGATCCATATGAGTGAGCAAACAGATAATGAAAGTATGGAAGATGAAATTATTAAGAAGTTTACCTCAACGTATCTTCTGCCTTATATATTAGATGATAACGATAGGCTTTATGTTCCAATGGAACAATATCATTCGCCAGAGTGGAAATACTACGTAGACGAAGTTCTTCCAAGGTACAAAAGTTCAAGAGATTTTGTTTCTAAATTGGTCAATGAAAAGATAGAAGA
The DNA here is from genome assembly GCF_033659955.1 of Clostridium tanneri. Lineage (NCBI taxonomy): Bacteria > Bacillati > Bacillota > Clostridia > Eubacteriales > Clostridiaceae > Clostridium > Clostridium tanneri. The sequence continues at coordinate 7,556 of NZ_JARUJP010000021.1, read as the reverse complement.
ATTTGTTAGTCATTTTAAATATATGTTTAATATGGGTAGCAATGCACCTATAAGAATAAACTTAGTGAATACAGGTGATAGTAAGGAAATTCTTCAAGGAATATTTAAATATTATATTAAGCAATTAAAATCGAATAGTACTAGAGAAGTTTTGCCAATTGATTTATTTATATATTCAAACAAGAGCATTACTAATGCTTTTGAAGAAGTAGCATTTAATGATGATATTGATGATTTAAAATCAACTTACGGGTTAGATTTAGATGTAGATAATATGTCAGAGGAGGATGTATTAAATCTATATAGAGAAAGAGTTCATTTCTATTCAAAGAAAGCGGAAGATGGGTTTGAATATGCTCATATTACCTTTATTGAGATGAGTAATGAAGCAAAAACTATAACTTCAACTATGGATGATATTCCATCAGGGGTAATATTAGATGGATTAATATCTGGTGTACCATCTGTTTTCTTGGGAGATGCCTACAGAACTGGATTTGGTACAAAGTATGCAAATACAGGTAGTGATTTAATGAAAGTGGCTATGAAACTCAATGCTGTAAATGCAGCTAGTGGTGGAGAACCATATAATAGCAAGCAGTGTAAGGCCACATCAATACCTAATGAAGGTAAGAATATATTGGATTCTATTTATGGAGCAAGTCATTGGGTAACATTTATAGATCCTAAGGTTGACCTGAACTTCTTTAAAAATGATCCTGAAGCTAAAGATTTACTTATCATACATTATAGCGACCAATATACTACAGCAGGTGGTTATGATGCTATAACTGTTACAAGAAAATCTGGACCTTATCAAAGAGTTATCGAAGAGTTTTTAGGCCAAAAGGGAATTGGTAATGCTCATGACTATTCGCCAGGAATAATCAATATGTTTAATGCTGTTAATGGTGATTGGTTGCTTAGACTATTGTCAAGTAAATCACATTTTCCTAAAGAAAAAATAAGTATACTGTCGGCAATAAAATTAGCACTTGCTAAATTTAAGAAAGATAATGTGATTTGGGTTCCGATATCTTTAGAAGAGGTACTTAGAGTATCAGGAGGAGCAGGGCTTAAACAAAGTGAAGGTTTCTTCTCAGCTAAGAATCTAGGTTTTGAAAAAAATGGTGCGACAAGCGATGATATACTTTTGATAGGAATAGAAACAGCAGAAGAAAATGTATTTGTTCATTATTATCCAATTGAAGTTAAAATTGGAGAAAATAATTCTTCGTATATACAAAAGGGTATAGAACAGGCTAAAGCAACTAAGAAGATATTTAAGGATACTTTATTGCCAAAAGAAAATGAAGTTATTAATAATGCCCAAAAGGTATATCGTAATTTTCTAATGCAGTTGGTTATAACAAGTTCAGAAAAACTTAACTTATATGACGTATGCAGTGAAGAAAACTGGAAAAGCATAATTGATTCTGACTTAAGAAGAAAGTTGCTTAATGAAGAGTATAAAATAGTTAACTCAATGGAGGAGTCAATCGGAGAAGCAGCAGTTATATCATTTAAGAGAGGAAAGACATTTGATGATATAAGAATGGAAGATGGGGTTATGGTTATTGAGCTTTCTGAGGAAGAGGGTATTAATTTTATAACTAAGAGTGTTGGTGAAATACGTGAGTTAGTTGGCAGTTTTGATATAACAGGAACAAATATAAATGAAATAAAGACAGGTGGAAGTCAAGAATCAGGAGATAATGGAGATGAAGTGCCTCCAGTACCTGTAACACCAGATATTATACCTCCAGTTGTAGATGAAACTCCTCCAGTAGTAAATAATCCACCAGAAACACATGATAAAGATAGAAATATGGAGGTACTGTTTGGAGTTAATCAGAAAAATAATAGAGAGATCTACTGGTGTCCTAATGATACAAATAAATTAATGCATACAAATACCGGAATCATAGGGACCATGGGAACAGGTAAAACTCAGTTTACTAAGTCAATGATAACTCAAATTCATAGAGAAGCTAAGTATAATGTGGATGGTAAGAATGTTGGAATATTAATATTTGACTATAAGGGTGATTATAATAAGTCAAAACAGGACTTTATAGATGCTACAGATGCAAAAGTATTTGAATTATACCAACTACCTTTTAACCCATTGTCAGTTACTAAAACAGTTAATTCTAAGCCAATGCTTCCATTACACACAGCTAATGGACTGAAAGAAACATTAGCTAAGGCTTTTGGACTTGGAATAAAACAAGAAACATTATTAAGAGATTTAATAATGGAAGCCTATGAAAAGAGAGGAATAATTAAAAATCAGCCAGATACATGGGATAAGCCGGCACCTACGCTTAAAGATGTGTATGATATATATGTCAACAAGGAAGATTTAAAAGAAGATAGCTTATATGCAGCTTTTAGTAATTTAATAGACTTTGAAATATTTGAAACAGACCCATTTAAAACTAAGAGTCTTTTTGATCTAATAGATGGGGTAACAGTAATAGATTTATCAGGATATGATCCAGGAATACAAAATCTAGTTGTGGCAATTACATTGGATTTATTTTATACACAAATGCAGGCATACGGACATAGTAAGATAGATGGAAGCCTGAGACAATTAAATAAGATTATTTTGGTTGATGAGGCTGATAATTTCTTAAGTAAGAATTTTGCTTCATTGAAGAAGATATTAAAGGAGGGAAGAGAGTTTGGAGTAGGTACAATACTTTCAACACAGCTGCTAAGTCACTTTTCTACTGGAGAAAATGAGTATGCAAATTATATTTTGACTTGGGTTATTCATAAGGTCGATGATCTTAGTAATAAGGATGTTAAGTATATATTTAATACTCAGAGTAAACAGGAAGATGATGCTTTGTTTAATAAGATAAAGAGTCTTAATAAGCATTATAGCTTGGTTAAGGTGGGTGATAGTGATAGGGCTGTATTTATGAAGGATAGGGCTTTTTGGGAATTGATAAAGGAATAGTGGTAATATAAAAATGAAAGGAAAGTATTTGTAAGATACTTTTCTTTCATTTTTTGTGGTAATAGTATAGAAAACTGACTATTTATGGAGGAATATACAAACAAATGTAGAAGAATATATAATATAGTGAAATTTAATATAGTCGTTTCAATTAATAAAGCGAATGATTTAGGTGATTATATTACAAAAATTAAACTTTAGAATATAAAAATATAAAATGTTATTATTGGAATTGGTTAACTATTAGTTATGTTATTATAAGGTATTTATTCTATATAGTGCAACAACAAAAATTGATTAAGAAGTAAATGTTTCATTAATATTCCTTGACAGGGAAGTTTGGCAGGAAGAAGTATATATTTGGATAAGACAGGAGAGAGTAACGTAACGGTGATGTACCAATGAGGGAGAATGGACTTTGGCAACTGATTAGAGGGCAAAGGCGAATAATAGAAATGTTTAATCAAATTTAGTTAGCAAAACTGTTTAATGATAATTAGGCAGTGAAATCATATATTTTAAATAAGGTCTTAAATAGGGAGTGATTAAATGGGAAGTGTACAAGCAGGACCAACTAAAGAATTTTTTATAGATATGATAACAAGAGATATACAATTAGAAAAAGCTATATTGGATTTAATTGATAATTCAATCGATGGTGCTAAAAGATCAGGCATTTTTGAAGGTAAAGAAATAATGCTTACAATGAATAAAGACAAATTTCAAATATGTGATAACTGTGGCGGATTTAGTATAAATATTGCAGAGAATTATGCATTCAAATTTGGTAGAACAACATTAAAATTGGCTTCAGAGAATCAGGTCGAATATTCTATAGGAAGATTTGGTGTCGGTATGAAGAGAACTTTATTTAAGCTTGGAAATAGATTCAAGGTTGAATCAAGAACTGAAAAGGAACATTTTACTATTGAAGTGGATGTAAATGAGTGGAAAAGTAAAGATGACGAATTGTGGAATTTTGAATTAAAAAAGCAAAACTATAATAAAGAAGAAAGATGGACTGGAACGCGAATAACAGTTACAGAGTTAAATAGTGATATAATACAAAGTTTTGCCGAAAGCGAATTAGCCAATTCATCTTTGAAAAGTGAAATAGGGTATTCATACGCTAAATTAATTAATAAAGGATTAAAGATAATTGTTAATGGCATGGAAATAAATGCCAGTGATGTTGAGATGATATATGATGATGAAATTAGGCCTTCAGTAAGAAAGCTTAAAATTGCTGGTACAGACATACAGATTATTGCAGGTATAAGTGAAGCAAAACCATCCGACGCAGGATGGTATATTTATGCTAATGATAGGTTGCTTTTAATGGCTGACAAGTCAAAAACTACGGGCTGGGGGGTTAAAGGAGAAGATTTGTCGTTACCTCAATTCCATGCTAGTAAAGCAATGTTTAGAGGAGTTGTCTTTATGAACTCTAAAGATGTAACAAAGCTGCCACTAACAACAACAAAAGTAGGAGTAGATGTAGATTCAGAATTGTATAAAACAATTTTACAACATATGGGAATGATGATGAAAGAAATATTCATTTACCTTAATCAAATTAATGATAAGACTGACAGAGATGAAATTTACAATAATCATGATAGATCTATAGTGTTTGATATTAGAAAAAACTATAAAAAGTTAAAAAAAGAAAAGTTTATATTTTCTGTTAATATAAAATCTATAAAGGAAAAGGATGCAAAAATTATTTATTCAAGATCAAGAGAACTAGCTGATAGAATCAAGAAAGAATATGACTTAGGATCATATAAAGAAGTAGGGGAATATACATTTGATTATTTTGTAGATATGGAGTGTTTATAAATAGTTATGAGAAGTTATGATAGCATAGATTACAGATTACGAATGAGAAAGTTTGTTGAGAGAAAGATGATAAAGGAATCATGTCAAAGACTATATTATTTTGATCATATAGATCAATATAGATATATTGGGTTTGGATCATTATACTTTGTTGATTTTAAGTTATTTCATAAAGAGTTAGGAATTAAAGAAATGATATCGATTGAATATGAACCGGATGAAGGAAAACAATTGCGATTTGAGTTTAATAAACCTTATGAATTCATACGGATGAACTATAAGAAATCAACAGATGCATTGAATGAAATTAATTTTGACAAGAGGAGCATTGTTTGGCTTGACTATGATGGAAATTTAGAAAAATACATGTTTGATGATTTAAGCATATTGCTTGATAATATTATGTCGGGAAGCATATTCATTATTTCATTAAACACTTCTATCAATGGTAAAAAGACTAGTAAATTGGTTATTGAATTAAATAAACATCTAGGAAAATTAAAAAAAATTCGAGAAAAATTGGATAAGTTATCTTTATCAGAAATTGCAAAAAGTGAAAAATTATTAAATGAATTAATTGTTAATATGGAGAAAAATATATGCGGAAGATACAATAGGAGAGAGTTACGTTATTATTGTAAGGAATTTCAAAAAAGTTTTATTACTTATTCAAGTAATGAAAAACATATTTACAATAATGTAAAAGAATTGAATGAATTTAATGCTATAATTATGCTGATTATTGAATTATTAAAAAATGAAGATAACTGTAGAGAAAAAAATTTAAAAGTAGATCGATTCATGAGGGATTATGAGGGATTTACAACGAGACAGAAATACAAGGAAAACGAATTATCAGATAAAAAATCACATATTGTTATAAAGGAAATGTTTGATGTTCATATTAATAAAACGATTAAATATATTAATAATACGAGAGATGATCCTGATAAAATAATTTACAAACAATTATATTATTTTACATATAAAGATGGGGCTAGTATGGTGACATTTGGGGGAATATTGTATGAAAAGAAAGAAGAAGAATATTATAACAGATGTTGCTTTGAAAATTTAGATTATATAAAAAATGGAGAAGAAGAATATAATATTTGTATTCCAAAGTTAACAGATAAAGAAATGGAATACTTTAATAATTCATTTTTCTATAATGGTGAAATAGCTAGCGAGAATGAGTGGAAAGAATCTGAGTTGAAGAATGAATGCAAGTTATATAAGCAAATTTATAGGTATCTGCCTCATTTTACTAATGCTGATAATTTATAAGTAAGTTTATATTATAGTGTAGAATAAGAAACGATAAAAATTATTTAGGAATTATGATAAACATCAATATGAATTTAAGTGAAAGATTTTTACCATCTAAATCAAAAAATTAATTATACGCTAGAGATAGTATAATATTGTTAGGGGAAGTTTTTATGGTTAATTTTTTTAATGATATAGCGAGTGAAGAAGATTATTTGGGGTATTATCCCTATATTGAGTCATTTAATTATATATTAGTAAATAATAATGACCTTATTACCCCACCATTAGTTTTTGGAATCCATGGAAAATGGGGTTCTGGTAAAACTACATTTATGAATTTAATAAAAAATAGAATAGAAAAGGAAAAAAGGTTTTATACAGTTGAAATTAATCCGTGGGAATATGGACAAACTCAAAATTTTATTACTATTTTTTTAGCAAAATTGTATCAAGAAGTTAAAGGAAAAGTAAAGTTCTTTGGAAAAAATTCTGGACCAGATTTTATAAAATCTATTTTTAAACCACTTAAGTTATCGTTAGATATAAAACCTGTTAAGGCAGAATACGATTTTGATAAATTTAGTCTTGATCAACAGCAAAGCGTTATTAATAAACTTATCTCTGAAAATTTTGCTTTAAAGGAGTCAATCAGCTATATTTTGGATCATGATTTTATTTCAAAAAAGAAAATTGTTATTTTTATTGATGACTTGGATAGATGTGATGTCGATAAAGTAATGGAAGTTATAGAATCAATTAAACTAGTATTTAATTCTAAAAACTGTATATTTTTTTTAGGATGTGATATAAATTATCTTCAAAGTGCACTATCTAACAAATATGAGAACTTTATTAGATTTAGTAAAGAAAATTATAATGAACTTGTAAATTTTGATTTAAGCGATTTCTCGAGAGAATATCTAGAAAAAATAATACAAATTCCATTTTATATACCAACTATTGATGGAAAAGCAATAAGGAAATATGTTAACTCTATTTTAGAATCTAATAAAATTCAAAATAAAACAATAGAGCCTAAGGAAAATATATATCAAAATTTTAAAAAAGACTTAAAAGATGATTTTATATCAGAATTAATAATTACAACAGATGTTAATCCACGAAGAATAAAGAGAATACTAAATTTAACATTCTTAAATTATGTTTTTATGAAATTTAAAAATATAGAAAAAAATAATTTAAAAATTAATACAAAATTGTTAGCATTTTTGTGTATTATAAAAGAGGTATATCCAGTCTTTTATAAAGAAACGATCTCACATGAGTCATCATGTAGGGATACATTTGTGAACTTTTTTGAAAAATATGATGAAGAAAGAAAAGCATCTGAAGTATATGATAAAGAGGAATATATAATATCAGGTAGTTCGGAAAAAGAAAAAGTTAAGAATAAAGAAATAGATGAGAGTAGAATAAATTTAAATAAGGATACTAATGATTTAGATGAAAA